>CAMCQX010000220.1 GCA_945876985.1 Chitinophaga pinensis | reverse complement strand
TAGGTTCAATAAAGATTTAGTGAATAACAAATAAATGCACCAACAGCAATCAATTGTTTTTTTTGATGGTGTTTGCAATCTTTGCAATGGATTTGTACAATTTGTATTAAAGCATGAAACTAATTCTGATTACAAATTTTGTAGTTTACAAAGTGATTTTGCAGCAAATTTTTTTAAAGAAAAACAATTTATATCAAGCGGAATTGATTCAGTAATTGTTTATGAAAACAATCAATTTTATATAGAGTCAGCAGCGGCATTTAAAATTATCAATAAACTTAAATGGCCTTACAAAGCGATTTATATTTTTAGTGTTATTCCAAAATTTATTAATAATTTAATTTATAAATTTATTGCAAAAAACCGATATAAAATCTTTGGCAAATCCAATATTTGTTGGGTAATGACGGAACAAACTAGAAATAGATTTTTATAAAATAAAAAAGTCTGCAATTAATTATTGCAGGCTTTTTTAATGTTATTTGAGGTGTTATTTCAAACTTATTTATTCAACTTTGCCAATTGGCAAAAGTACTTCAAATATAGTTCCTATGTTTTCGACACTGGTAAAACTAATTTTACCTCCAGCAGCTTCTATCATGTTTTTTACCATGGGTAATCCTAATCCCATTCCATGTATTTTGGTGCTAAAATAAGGAGTAAAAATTTTAGCAGTATCATTTGTACTTATACCTTTTCCGTTATCACTGATATTGATTTTAACAAAATCATTTTCAACAATTGCGCTAATATCTATCAAACCTTTTGCATCTTCAGGAATGGCTTGGATGGCATTTTTTATTAAATTAACAAAAGTTCTATTCAAATAATTATGGTCAAAATACACATAAATATCAGCTGTAATTTGATTGATAATTTTGATGTTTTCATCATTTTGATTTAGATCAATAATTGGTTGAATGGCTTCCAATAAATTAATATTATTAAATTCAGGAGTTGGCATTTTAGCATAATTACTAAACTCACTTGCCAAGTCGTTTAACACATCAATTTGCGTAATAATAGTTTTACTTACCTTATGAAATGTTTCTTCTAATTTTGGGTGCTTATCGTTCCAAGCACGCTGTAAATGCTGCACACTTAGCTTCATTGGTGTCAACGGATTTTTTATTTCATGTGCTATTTGCCTAGCAATGTCTCGCCAAGCACCTTCACGTTCGCTTTGCGCTAGTTTAATGGCGCTTTCCTCTAACTTGTCAATCATTAAATTATATTGCTTCACAAGGTCTCCAATTTCATCTTTCCTGTTCCATAAAATGGGTTCGTTTTTCTTACCTAAAATGGTGGTGCTTAACTGGCGTTGAATTAATATAAGTGGATATGAAATATTATGTGAAATAATATAAGCGATGATTCCAATTATTATAAATAGTAAAGCATACAAATTAATAAATCCTACAACAATGCTCGAAATTTCACTTAATAAATCTGCGCGTTTGCTAAAATAAGGAAGTTGGGCATAGCCTATTAAATCGTTTTCGTTTTTATAAATGGGAACATAAGCAGCCAAATAACTAAAATCAGCAATTTGCTCTGACTGACTAAACTGCGATTCTTTCAATTTACTTAAATGATAAAAAGCGGTAGGATTTATCAAATCAGAAATTACACCCTCATCAAAAACCTTACTAATACTACTTGCCACAAGCCTTCCATTTAAATTATAGATACTAATATCAGTGTCATAAAAATCGGCTAATTGGTTAATATATGCTTTTGTTTCATTTTGTTTGTTTTTTATAATATAATCTGATGCCTCGCCTTGTAAAGTATTTACCACACTTCTAATTTTTCTGCTTAACTTTTCATTTTGTTTGCTGTTATATTCCGATTGAATGAAACTAATGGTAACATAAGCAGTAATACTTAATGTAATAAAAACAATTAAAATGATAGAAACCTGAATCCTAGTTCTAATCAAAACTACATCGGGATCTTTAATAAATAAAAACCGATTGATATAATGTTTTAAAAATCGATAAGTTCTGCTCCTATATAATTTAAACTCTTTTAAGAACCTTGAATTTACTAGTGTGTAAAGCGTTAATGAAAAAATAAGTAATAAAGTAAAAAAGGTAAATACCAATGAAAATAAACCCAATGGTTCATAAAATGCTTCATGTTTCTTACTTACAATTACTGTTAATTGGTTGTCGTTTTTATATTCTAAATGTTCAAAATCGTTTTCAATATAATTGGTAAAAATTTCTTGTTCTGTGGTTTTACTATTAATTATTCTGTAAGGATAATTTCCACTCTGACTTATTAATGCCTTATTTTTATAAATGGCATAACTGTAATCAAATTTTTTGAATCCAATTGTATTACTTGTTCCTTCTAATTGTAATTCTTCAAATCTATTCTCATCTTGAATAAGTTTTGGCTGCAATTGAATAAATACATAACCCAAATTTACCCGGCCATTTTTTACCAAAAACCTCGATAAATATCCTTTTAAAAAACTACTTGTTTTTAAATATTTAAAATATTTATCGATGGTTTCAATGGATTGATCTTGATAAATTTCATTCAACTGATGATAGGAAATATTGTTCCTTTCATTCAAATGATTTCCCATTGAATCATAGTCGAAAATAATAACTTTATATTTGCTTAAATATCCTGTAAAGTAAAGCTGCTGCATGCTTTTCTTAAACTGCGACTTAGAAGCCATTTCATTTAAAAAGTAATATTTTATTTGTTTGTCAACTAAAATTTTCTTCTCAATATCTCGCAAAAAATATTCGGTATTTATATCGTTTTGAGAAATCAATTTGCTAGCATATAGCTGCCTGTTTTCTATGTCTTTTAAATCGGAAAAATAATAAATAGAATAACTTGTGGCAAATGAAATAAGTATCACTAAAATAAAATAATGTTGAAACCTATTTGCTTTTGAAACAAAATAATTAAAAGCAACAAAAGCAAGAATTAAGCACGAAGACCCTAAAAAATAAATGTGCTTCCTGTCAAAAATATGTTGAATAATTAAAGGATGAATAACTAAATAAATACTTAAAATTATTGCGGCAAGCACCCAATTATTAAACTTATTTTTTGAAATAAATAAATAACAGTTTTTTACACAAATATGTATAACTCCTAATAAAATTACTGCAATGAATAAGCCATAAAAACTAAACTGACTGAGCAAATAAACATTTTTTAAACTGAATGATATTTGAGAATCGAAAACTAAACTTTTTATGCTGTCAATACCTGAATCTATTGAGATAATGGTGAGCAACACATAGAAAAAAAGTTTCGTATATTTAATGTAAACATTGTTTTCTGTAATGCTTAAAATTCTTTTAGAGTCTATAAGTATTACAAACCAAACTGCAATCAATGCTATTACTAAAAAATCGCCAAGAGAAGGTAAAAAATCGTTTGTGGCATATATAATTGGACTAAATAATGGGAGTTTGTACAAATAGGATGGGAGCTGATAAATCAGCAATAATTTTTTTACTAAAAACATGACTAAAAAGAAGAAAAATGTTCCAAATGCAATGTTTAAATACAATAAATGATTGCTAAGTAAATGTAACCTGATACAGAAATACACAATGGCAAAAATGGAAAGTAGAACCAACAAAAAATTATCAAGGTAGTTTTTGCTAAAAATTTCAACAGAAAAAAGGTATTTATCAGAAATATCTTTGATATCGGAAAAGCCTTTCAAAGGTTGCGGACTTATAATCCCATTATCTAAAAAGGCTAACTCATTATTGAATTTATTGTTTAAATATTGGTTCTTATAGTTATAACCTTCATAAATATTATAAAAAATAATAAATTGAAAACTACCATTTATTTTATTGTAAGCCAGGTAAGAACCATTATTATTTATAATAAAACTTATACCGTCTTTAAATTGATTGCCAAACTTCTGTCCATTAATTAAATTACTTGTCCAGGTAAATAAGGTATCGTTTTTAAATATTTGGATATAGCAATTTTCTTTTTTTGCAATGTCATTAATATTCAACCAGTTTTTTTCATAATTGGCA
>CAMCQX010000219.1 GCA_945876985.1 Chitinophaga pinensis | reverse complement strand
TACTGGTTACTTTTTTTACACCTGAAATTGATTTTACACTTTTTTCAATGTGTTTGGTAACTATATTCTCCATGTCTTTTGGAGAAGTTCCTGCTTGTACTGTACTAATAATAATTTGAGGAAAAACCACTTCAGGAAATTGCTCTTTTGGCAATCCGTTATAACTCATTATGCCCGCAAGCGTAATGATAATGGTCATGATATAAATACTTGTTTTGTTATTTATAGCCCAACTCGAGGGTTTGAATTCTTTTATTTTATCTAACATATTTTTGCTTTTAATTATTAATTTATCGTCATTGCGAGCGAAGCGTGGCAATCTCTTAATTATTAGATTACTTCATCCCGACTACGACTAATCGGGATTCGCAATGATGATTATTGCTTGTTTTTTCTAAAATTTTATTAATTCACCATCGTTTAAGTCGCCATAACCAACGGTAATTAATTTTTCGTCTTTTTCTAATCCACTTAATATTTCAGCTTTATCGTTATAAGTAGAACCAACCTTTATCAAACGTTTTTTAGCAATTGTTTTACCCTTTTCTGTAACAGCTACATATACGTTTGTTCCATCTTGGCTGTTTTGAATACAATTTACAGGAATAACAATGGCGTTATCTTTTGAATAATCAATTATTTTTAACACAGCAATCATGTTTGGTAAATAAGTGTTGTCGTTTGGTAAAGCTACTTCTACTCCAAAAGTTCTGTTTAAAGTACTGATGCCTTTTCCACTATAAGTAATTTTTGAAGTAATTGATTTATTAATATCTGGAAATTCTACTTGAGCTACATTTCCTTGTTTAATTTTATTAGCAAAAGTTTCTGCCACATCTGCTTTTACTTTTAGTTTGTTAAAATTTACAATGGTAAAATAAGGCATTCCTGGCATTGCCATTTGACCAATTTTTAAATTTACTACGTCTATAGTTCCGTTAACGGTGGCTGTAATTTTATACATACTTAATTGTTCACGCATGGCAGCTATGTTTTGTTCCAAAGCTTCTTTATTGGTTTTAGCTTGTTTGTACTGAATTTCTGAACCAACCTGTTTTTCCCAAAGTGCTTTTTGTTTATTATATAAATCTGTTAAAAATGCCAAATTTGTTTCCAAAGGTTGAATTTGTTTTCTGATGGCATTGCCATCAAATTCTGCTAATACTTGACCCGCTTTTACCACAGAACCTGGTTTTACCAAAACGTTTAAAACTAATCCTGGAACTTTAGCACTAATGGTTGCATTTTCGTCACCATCTATTCTGCCTTGAACAGTTATAAAATGATTGTATTTTGAAGTTTCTACATTGCTTACCGCCACATTAACAATTTTCTCACGCGAATCAAGTTTAGCACCACTTGATTTAATTTCATCTTCCAATGCTTTAATTTTTGTTGTTAATGCTGCTTGTTCAGACTTTAATTTTTCAAGTGAAGCCTTTTTTGCTTCCACTGTTTTATCGCCACACGATGTTGAAATGATGGTAATAATTGATAAAATTGCAATAATTATTTTTCCGTTGTTCATGTTTTTATATATTTATATTTTTAGTATCCTATTGATTTTTTAACATTTAATTGTGCAACCATCAAATCGTACAAAGTACTCAAATAATTAGTTTGTGCATTTTTTAAATCAGATTCAGCAAGTAATAATTCAGTGCTTGATCCAACTCCTTCTTTTAGTTTTATTTGAGCTCTCGTATAAATTTGTTCTGCTAATTCTATGTTTTTCTTTTGAACAATTACTTGGTTTTTTGTTCTTAAATATGTTGTTTTAGCATTGAACCTTTCTAATTCAATAGCAGTTTCTAAATACTTTTTAATATTTTCAGTTTTTTCTATGTTAATACTTGCTTTTTGTGTTTGTGCATGTTTTCTAAATCCATCAAAAACAGGTAAACTTATTTTTCCTCCAACTATAGTTGAAGGATACCAATTTGTACCTAAATCACTAAAATTTGTTGCAAAAGTATTTCTTCCAAGCAATGCAAACGCAGTAATAGTGGGCATATATCCTGTCAAATATCTTTTTTTATCTAATTTGTTTAAACGTAAACCTTGTTCTGTCATTTGGTATTCTATTCGCTTGCTGTAATCACCTCCATTCAAATCAAAATCTGCAGAAAGTTGGTTTGATAAATCATTTAGTTTTTCTAATAATTGGATACTATCACTCATGTTAGCTCCCATATTCATTTTTAATATTTGATAAGAAATACTTATACCATCTTTTAGTTGTTCACGTTGAATAATTACATTTGAATAACTTAATTCTAATCTTTCTAAATCAATTTTTTCAACTAAACCAGCCTTATAAGTTTCACGTAAATCCGATAAACTTTTTTCTAATAAACTAATGCTTTTGTTTAATTGAGTCATTCTTTCTTCATTAATCAAAACAAAATAATAGGCTTTTGTTACATCAGTTTCTACATCAATTTCTGATTTGCGAATAGCTAAAGTTGAAAGTTTAACATATTCTTTTGCAGCTTTAATACCTAAAAAAAATGTACCATCAAATAAAAGTTGTCCTATTGTTAAGCTTGCATTTGATGAATTTTTTTGTCCAAATGCAACTGGAATAGGTGCTCCAGGAATATATTCCTTAGTAGGAACTAATCCAAAATATGCCTTGTTAGCACCAATGATTGATGGAGTAATAAAGTCTGGAAATGGTGTAACTGGAATATCAATATTATGATTGTAAGATAATTCGGCATTTGCCTGCGGCAATCCATTTGCCAATAATTCGTTTACTGATTTTTTTGATAATGTTTCATCTAATTTAGCATTCTTTAAATTTGCATTATTTTGTTTTGCAAAAGTAATTGCTTCTGTTAATGACATTTTTTTAACTTCAACATTTTGCTGTGCAATGAGCAAACTTAAGCTGAAAAATGTAGCCACAATAATTGTGGTAATTCTAATAATCATATAGTTTTTATTTTGTGTTTTGGTTTTCTAATATTTTATTTAATTTTTTTAAGCCTTTTTCCGTACAAATAGCTCTTAAATGATATTTAATCATTTCTTGATGTATGAAGTGAAAATCGGTTGAAATATTTTGATAAAGTTCGGGCCTCATCATAAACTCCACGCTGTGAGCATATAACTTTGCTGCTAATTCAGTATTTACATCTTCTCTATACAGCCCAAGTTCTTTGCCTTTGGTAATATTTGCAAGCATTTGTTCATTGATAAATACTGATTTAAAACTTTCTAGTTTTTCCCAAGCTTGTTTAAAATATTTTTTCAAATCGAACAAAACTGCAACATTCACCTTCCTGTGATTATCAGTAATTGATTTACTCATTTCAAATAAAAATTCGATAGGATCAAAATGTTCATTTAAAATTTTACAGCAAATTTCTTGATCACATAAAATATGGTTTTCAATTGCATGATTCACCAAATCATTTTTATCTTCAAAATACTGATACAATGTTTTTTTTGAAATACTTAGTTCTCTTGCTATGTCATCCATAGTAATACTCTTAAAGCCGTATTTCATAAAAAGTGCTTCTGCTTCTGCTAATATTTTTTGTTTAGGTTCCAATTTTTAATTTATTCGTGCAGCAAAGATGCTTAACTTTATACACATTGGAAACTATTTTTATGTTAAAAGTTTCCAATGCTCGTAACTGTAAATTTACATGTTTGTTTATAAATGAGTTAAAGAAAAATTATTGATAAAAATTGACATAATTCAGTTGTTTTGTTCAATTTAAAACAAATCTTTTTTTAATTTATAATTATAATATAGTATTAAAAATAAAAAAATCCGAAGCGATTAACTTCGGATTTTTTAATTAGTTGCCTTTAAATTTTACAACAAACTATATCTTCCAACTATTCCTAATGGAAGTGAAATGCCCGATTTTGCTTGTAAATATAGTTCTCCAAAATTTAAGTTTTTACTGTCTTTAAAATTGCTTTGCACCAAATTCTGAACAACCAAAGCACTCAAACCTAATGAATAAACATTCAATATCAAAAAGTGATGATTGGGTTCTAATATTTTTGCAACGTCTTGCAAAAGCTCAT
>CAMCQX010000218.1 GCA_945876985.1 Chitinophaga pinensis | reverse complement strand
CTGAGGCTGGATAAAATAGGCGGCATTGACGGGATAGGTTTTTCGAGCCGCTCGGAAAGTTAGTCAGAGCGATCCAAAATAAAAACCAGCAATAGTTTTTATGCAGTAATTATTGGTTACATGATGAACTATTTTATTCCCCGCGCGGGTGAAGTAGCTCGTTGTGCGAGTCTTTCCAAATCTGATGATTTACCCATGGAAAAATCCTTGGGAAGTGTAGTTACCGAACGCTTGTTCGATTTAATTATTATGTTCCTACTTTTGGGTTTGGTATTTTTAATTCAGTTCCAATTAATTTGGGATTTTATTCAAAAATCATTAGCCAATAACCAAGCACAAGAAAGTACTGGATTACCAATAAAATGGATAATTTTAGCAGTTTTTATTTTATTTTTTGTAGTGCTTTTTTTGCTTCGCAATAAAATAAAATCATTGCCAATATTTGATAAAATAAGTGGCATTTTTAAAGGATTCATGGATGGTTTATTGAGCATTAAAAATGTTAAAAAACCATTTTTATTTTTATTTTTATCAGTAAGCATTTGGGCATGTTATATTTTAATGATGTATTTCTGCTTTTTTGCATTACCAAGTACCGAACATATCAGTTTTACAGCTTGTTTAACTGTTTTTGCCATTGGAACTATTGGCGTTGCATTGCCCGCTCCGGGCGCTGGTGCAGGAACTTATCATTATTTTATATCTCAAAGTTTATTGTTATTTGGTGTGGCCACCGTTGATGGTGTAGCATATGCAACCATGGTTCATGGAGCTCAAATGATATTTATAATCATTTTAGGTTTAATCAGTAGTTTGATTTTATTTTTGAAAAAAAAGTAAACTAATTGGCAAATAGCTCCCGATGCATCGGGAGGCAATAAGCAAAGTAATATTCTAAATATTTTACTAGTAATTATAAATAAAATATGAATCACATTGAACTTTTAAACAGCAAAATTCATACTTGGGAAACTTTACAATCTCAAGTTGCCGAATGGCAAAACCAAGGCAAAAAAATAGTTTTTAGCAATGGTTGTTTCGATTTGGTTCACAAAGGCCATATTGATTATTTAAACCGTGCTGCCGACTTAGGAGATGTATTAGTAATGGGATTAAATACTGATGCTTCAGTAAGCAAGCTTAAAGGGCCACACCGACCTATTCAAGATGAACAATCGCGCTTAACAATTATTGCTGCTTTGCAATGTGTAAATGCAGTGGTTTTATTTGATGAAGAAACTCCTTACGAATTAATTAAATTGGTTCAGCCAGATGTATTGGTAAAAGGAAGTGATTATAAACCAGAAAATATAGTGGGTTACGACATTGTTATTGCTAAAGGCGGACAAGTTAAAACAATAGATTATTTGCCAGGATTTTCGACAAGTGGAATAGAAAAAAGAATAAAAGAGGCTTAATATTTTTTATTTTATTGAGTCGCTTATACCACTTCCTCCATTTAAAATATTTATTTTATTGTTCAAAAATTGCTCATTGTCCAACAGCGTTTTTTCAATGGAATCAGTTTTATACATTAATTCTTGAAGGTTTCTTTTGGTGTCAGCATCGCCATAACCAGGCAGTAATTCACGGAAAGGTGTGGAATAAACCAATAAAATTATTCCTAAGCCAAACAAAACAACAAACGAGCTTAACCCCACAAAAACATTCATGGGCGTTAGTTTAAACGAAAATTTCTCTTCAAACGTTTCGTCATTTATAATAACTAAACGAAGTGGTAATTGTAACTTTCGTAAAATCTTTTTTCTTTTTGATTCCAATTTAACTGAATATGCTTAAAATTGCTGACTTTTATTTTCTCCAAAAATATAAAAATAGATTGCTTTTGAAATATAAAAAATATAATAATTTTTCTAAAACTGTAACTATCTTATTGATAGGTATAGTAATCATGTGGTCGTGCAACCCAAATAAAGAAAAATGGTTGAATAAAAAATGGCATAGCCTAGTTGGGCATTACAATATTTACTTTAATGGCGAAATAAAGTTAAACGATGCAATTACCACTTTAAAGGCTGGACATGTCAATGATTTTAATAAAATATTAGATGTTTTTCCATACGGAAATGAAGCTGCTGCCAAAGGTGTAGCTAATGTTTTAGACGATGCCATGAAAAAGTTTTCAGGAACTATTCAATTGCATAAAGTAGGTTCACATACCGATGAAGCATGGTTTGCAATAGCGAAAACTCATTATTTTAAAAGAGATTATTACGCTTGCCAAGAGGCAATGCAATACATGATTAGCAAATATCCAACAGAATATAAAGACATAAGTACTGCTTGGATTGCAAAATGTTATATGGGATTGGGAAAACCACAAGAGGCAGAAGCTGTAATTGGTTTGCTTTTATCGAGTAAAAACATATTAAAAAAAGACATTACTGAAATATATTTAACAGCTGCTTATGTAAATATTAAGTTGGATAAATATAAATCTGCTATTGATAATTTGAACAAAGTAATCAATGAAGGCAGTTTAAATAAAGAAGAAAAAATAAGATACAGATTTATTCTTGGTCAGCTTTATATGCAAGCAAACGACAATAAAAATGCACTTTTAAATTTTAATAAAGTAATAAATTTAGTTCCAAGTTACGATTTTGGATTTAACGCCAATATAAATATTACAAAACTGTATGATGTAAACGATAAAAAATCGGTTAATAAAGTAAGACGTGGCCTCAGAAAAATGGCTAACGATGATAAAAATATAGACTATTTAAGTAAAATATATTTTGAGCTTGGTAAATTAGAACAAAGCCAAAAAAACAATGTGGCTGCAATAGCTGCCTTTAAAAAATCGAACGATAATGCTAAAACAATGCCAATTCAAAAACCAAAAACTTGTTTTGAATTAGCAAAATTATATTTTGAAATAAAAGATTATAAAAATGCTCGTGCTTATTACGATACAACAGCTAATTTATACGACAAAACCGACAAACTTTACAACACAATTCTTTCTACTAAAAATGTTTTAAGTGATTTAATCAATAATTTAGAAGTTTATGAAGCAGAAGATAGTTTACAAGAATTAAGTAAATTAAGCAAAGTAGAATTAACCAAAAAAGTGAATGAATGGATTGCTGCAGACAAACGAAAGAAAGACTTAGCCGATAGAGAAGCCAAAAGAATTAAACAAATAGAAATTAGTAATGCAGCTAATCAAGCTGGGAAAAGTGCTGCTAATATTGCTCCACAAGCTTTTGATAACTCGCCAGGTGGTGCTCAATGGTATTTTTACAATACTAATTTAGTGGCAAGTGGATTGGCAGAATTTTTAAATTCAAAGAAATGGGGAAATAGAATAAACGAAGATTTTTGGCGATTATCAACTAAAGAAAAAAGCAATAAACAAACTGATAATTCATCGGATAGCGATGAAGGAACTGATAAAACGAATCCTGATAAAACAAATACAGTTAAAAAAGATTTGGATGAAAGTGAAGAAAATTCAGACAGCATAGTTGAAGAAAAAAACGAATTGGTTTTAGGTGATAAAATAAAAGATAGTTGGATAAAAAATGTTCCATTTACCAATGCTGCCATGGAAAATTCAAACCTAAGTATGATGGAAGCTTTGCATAATTTAGGCAACATCTATTACACTAAAATAAAAAATTATAAAGAGTCTATAAATTATTTAAATATTCTTGAAAGCAGATTTCCTAAAAACGAATACGAACCAGAAGCTTGGTATTACTTGCATAAAAGCCACGATGAAATAAAAGAAAAGAAAAATGCAGGTAAGTATAAAGACGATTTGCTGCTTATTTATCCTGAAAATCCTTATAGTCTTTTGTTATTAGGTAAGCCATTAAACACTAAATCTACTGACCAAAACAAAGAATTATTAAAGATTTACTATAGTACTTTTGAAGCTTATAAAGGCGAAAGATTTGATGAGGTAAAATCATTAAAAAACTTGGCAGATAAAAAATATCCTGGTAATAATTTTAGACCAAAATTTGAATACATCAATGCATTAGCAATTGGTAAAACTGAAAACTTAGAAAACTTTAAATTAGCA
>CAMCQX010000217.1 GCA_945876985.1 Chitinophaga pinensis | reverse complement strand
TATTCGCTCCTTCAAAAAATAATTAAAATTGAATGTTTGATAGAGAAAGACCTAGTTTTGAGGAAAGCAATAATGTAACTGTTCAAAGGTGTTTTTATGCTTATGAATATGCTAAACCTTACATAACAGATAAAGTTACAGCCGATATTGGCTGTGCCGATGGGTATGGAACTCAGTTTTTAGCTGATTTTACTAAATCGACTGTAGGAGTAGATTATAGTGATGTTACCATTGCTGATGCAAGAGCGAAACACGCTAGCAAAACAAATTTGAATTTTAAAGCGGGAAAAGTACCGCCAATTCCTTTGGAAGATGAAAGTATTGATGTTATTACTGCGTTTCAATTTATTGAACATATTGAGCTTCGCAAAGCTTTTATGGAAGATGTAAAACGTGTGTTAAAGCCAGGAGGAATTTTTATTTGTACCACTCCAAATATAAAAATGAGCATTGCTCGTAATCCTTTTCATGTGTTTGAATATACTTTTGATGAAATGCAAAATGAAGCTGCTAGTGTTTTTTCAAGTATAGAATTGCAAGGATTGCAGGGCAATGAAATAGTTAATAAATACTATGACGATAATTCAAAATGGGTAAAACGTATTTTAAAGTTAGATCCATTAGGTTTACATAAATTAGTTCCAGCAAATTGGTTGATTGCTCCTTATAATTTTTTAACAAGTTTAATGCGTAAAAACTTGAAAGAAACCAATAATAATACACTTACCATTACTTCCAAAGATTTCTTTTTAACAAAAGATAATTTGGATAAAACTTGGGATATTTATTTAATAGCTCACAAATAATTTAAAATAACAAAATGAAAGGTACAGGATTAGCTTTAGTTACACCATTTAAAAAAGATTTTTCTATTGATTTTGATGCATTATCAAACTTAATTGAACACGTAATTAATGGTGGTGTAGAATATGTAGTTGCTTTAGGAACTACTGGCGAAAGTGTAACTTTAAACAAGGAAGAAAAGAAGCAAGTTTATCAATTTATTCAACAGCAAGTAAATGGCCGAGTGCAATGTGTAGCCGGCCTTGGCGGTAATTATACCACTGAATTAGTTGATTATATTAAAGCATTTGATTTTACAGGTTATGATGCTGTACTTTCTGTAAGTCCGTATTACAATAAACCCAATCAAGAGGGAATTTTTCAGCATTTTATGCAAGTGGCGGAAGCCAGTGTAAAGCCAATTATTTTATACAATGTTCCAGGACGAACAGGAAGTAACATGACTGCCGATACAACTTTACGTTTGGCAAATGCTAACAGCAAATTTATAGCGGTAAAAGAGGCAAGTGGAAATTCGGAGCAATTCATGGATTTAATTCATCAAGCTCCAGCTGGTTTTTCGGTAATTAGTGGCGATGATAATTTGACGGTTCCTTTTATTTCTATGGGAATGACAGGTGTAATTTCGGTTATAGGACAAGCCTATCCGCAAAAGTTTTCAAATATGGTTCGTGCTGCTTTAAATAATAATATTGTTACTGCACGCACTTTACATTTTGAATTATACAATATCATGAAATCTATTTATTTAGATGGAAATCCG
This sequence comes from Chitinophaga pinensis, assembly GCA_945876985.1. GTDB lineage: Bacteria > Bacteroidota > Bacteroidia > UKL13-3 > UKL13-3 > JAAFJM01. The sequence goes on along the minus strand of CAMCQX010000217.1, from coordinate 2,541 downwards.
GGTGGAATAAAAGCGCTTTTAAACCAAATGGGAATTTGTGAAAACATTGTTCGTTTGCCTTTGGTTCCTGTTAATCATTCAGCCTTCGAAACTATAAAAAAACATTTCAATGAAACTAAAGCATAATATAGTTTTAGTTTTATTGGTTTTTGGTGCATCATGCAATAAAAAAACAGTAGTATTTAAATTCAGCAATTTTAATATTTCATCTGTCAAATATCCTGTTGCAAACGATAGCTCTCGCAGTTGTACTTTTTCGGCCGATATTCCAATTATAGAAGCGGGAAATGCTACTTTAGTTGATTCCATCAATGCATTTATTAGTAATAATTTTTTTGGCAAGTTTTCTAATAAAAACTTAAGTTTAAAAGAAAAAGTACAAGCAGAGTCGGATAGTTTTTATCAAATATATTTAAATGATTTTTCGGAATTTAATCAATCAGATTTTTCATTAACATATGAATATGATTTAAAACTAACAATTCCCTTTTATAACCAACAATATTTAACGTTAAAAAACGAAAACTACGATTATATGACCGGTGCGCATGGGAATTACAGCACTTTGTATTATGTATTTAATGCAGAAAATGGAAAGCTTTTGTCGGTTAATGATTTGGTAAGTGATACTTTAAAATTGCAAGAAATTGCAAAGCAACAATTTTATAAACTTAAAAATATTGATGCAAATATTCCAATTAACGAACAAGGTTATTGGTTTGAGAAGAAAGTATTTTCCTTGAATAATAATTTTGGGTTATTAAATGATACTTTGATATTTACTTATAATCCCTACGAAATAACAAATTATGCAGAAGGACAAACGGAATTAAAAATTCCGATGAACTTACTTAAATAATGTTTTTTAAATACAAAATCAAGTTAAATTAAATTTAAAGTGCTTATTTTAATTTAAAAATTGGTTATATAAAATAAAAAGCAAAAATAAATCAACTATTTATAATTAAATCAAAAATTATGTATACTTGTATAATTATATGAAAAATTTTACATTATTTTTAATTCTTCAGTTGCTGGTTTTTAGCATAAAAGCCCAGAGTAATTTTGCAATTTACGGTAATGCGGGATTACCCGTAAACAATAATTTTGATAAACCACCTACACATAGTGCATATGCAGACTTTGGTTTTAGGTATTATTTCCACAAGGGTCTTTCTGTTTCACTAGAAGCAAATACTGCTTTTTTTAAACAAAGTACGGATTTTACAAAAGCAAATGCAAACTACTTTACACAAACCAATGGTGTTGGTTTGGTAATAATGAACGAAACAAAAATTAGTTCACGTTCTCATATTGGAATAGGTATTGGAGGTTCAAATGGTTTTTTTTCTGGAAGGGCATATGCACAAAATGAGCCATATTTTTATCAATTAAATCCTGGAGCACCACCTTCAATTAAAGATCCAGGTGATGGTATAAAGTTTTATCAAGAATTTTTGACTTTTAAAGCCCAAATTTTATACAAACACACTATTAATAAATTTTTAGATACTCAAATAGGTTTAAGTCATCATTTTTCACAGGGATATTTTTTAGATATGCATGCTGGTGATGTAAAAGATAGAAAATATGATGAATATACCGTATTATTTGTAGGATTTGTATTTAAATTCAAAGAAAGTAAAAACCATGTAAAAGGTTCTACTGGAGGTCAAAGAACTACTCCAATAAAATTAAGATGTCCTTCATTTTAGCTAGTAGAATTTTACCTATTATACAAATCTTTAGTACTCAATTTCCAATTCAAGTAATTGTCTTAAAGTTGCTAAATCAGGGTTTTGTTCCACCATTTTGTTAAATTTATCTTCTACAGAAAGCGATTTTGTTTCGGGGATTAATGTGTTATCTACTTCAAATTCTAAGTTTATTTGCGTGTTTTTTAAATTGATTCTAAAAAACTGCAACGCATTTAAACGTTGGTCTTCACATAAAGTTTTTTCGTGGTTACTGGCAAAAATTACACTTATTTTATCGTTCTCGTGAATCACCAATTTGCGTTCTTTCATAAAGCTTAAACTTGCTTTGTCAAGCTGAGTTATAAAAGCACTCCAAACATTGTTTAAATCGGCTTCGGTATAAGCTTCATTTTGACTTACCACTACATTTTCAATTGAAGTTTCTAAAACCTCATTGTTTAAAATTACAGTTTCAGTTTTCAGTTTTTCAGCAATTTGCTCTTTCTTTTGTAAGAATAAATCATCCGTTTTTTTACCGAACATTCCACCTGTTTTTGCAATTGTTGGCAATGGTGTAGCAGCGGGTTTTGGCTCCTGAACTATTGTTGGATTTCCGGAAATCGGTTCAGTTGTATTTGCGTTAATAGTTTTATTTACAGGCGTTTCCGATGAATTACTAGCAGTATTTATGGTTGATTCTGCTTTTTTATCAGAAGCAGAATCTGAAAAATCAACTATTTTTTTTTTAAGTCAACGTTACTGTTTTGTAAGTTGATATATGATTGAATATGGCTTAATTTCATTAAGCATAATTCTACGTGTAGCCTCGCATTTTTCGATGATT
>CAMCQX010000216.1 GCA_945876985.1 Chitinophaga pinensis | reverse complement strand
TAAGGAGAAAGATTGATTCGCTGACAAGGCTCTTTTGCTAGTAATTCTAATGGTATAAATTCCTGCTGTAGGCGCTGCAATGTGAATTTGTTCTACATTGTCTCTCGTATTATCGCCAGTTGTAGCTGCTGCTGATGGAATTGCAGGATTTAAAATATAAGGACTAAAAACTTGGTTGTCACTTACACGGGTAAGTCTAATGTCTAAGTCATTTACTAATTTGCTGTTTGGATCATCTAAAATTGAACCTGTTGATGGATTAGCAGGAACATCAGTCCAACATAAAGTTAATCGTAATGGGCTAGTTCCATTAGCAACCACAGTTCTTGTAAATGCTGTTAGGGCAACTGGTATTTGCGATTCGATGATGCTATTTGCACCGCTATCGGAAATAACTTGAACAGCTTTTGCGGTGTTCATTAATCCCCAACCGTAACTATAATCGGGACCAGCGTTAGTTCCAGCTTCATCGGCAGTGTGAATAATTAAACCTTTTAAAGTAGAAGCGCGTAAAAAACGGGCATTTAAATTATTAAAATGTTGCTGAATGAGCAATGCCGAACCACTTGCACTTGGCGATGACATAGAAGTACCACTACTTAAAGAGTAAGCAGTATTTGAAGTTGAATAACTTGAATTTAAATTAACACCTGCAGCACAAATATCTGGTTTAATTCGCCCATCGTCAGTAGGACCCCAACCACTAAAACTACTCATTACTACCGAGCTTGCACTTGTCCAACCATTTGTTATTTTATTAACCGCTCCAATTGTTAAAATATTTTTAGCATTTCCATTAGTAGAAACACAATCATATTGGCCATCAGCAGGAGGAGTGGCACCTGAAAAAACTTCCCAATTTCCGGTATTGCTATTATAAAAAACTTTTGGGTCAGATCCACTAGGAACATCGCCCCTATCATTTCCTGCCGATTTAAAAGGAAGATAAAAAGGATTGCTATAAACCATTTGATCCCAGTTTTGAGATTCTGCATCGTAAATACCAAAACTAATATCTTCAACCAAACTAATTGAAACATCGCCATGCCATTTCCATTGTGTTGTTGCATCATCATATTCCCAACCACAAACTGAACCGTAACTATGGTTTGAGATTAACATTCCTGCTGCTGCGGCTGCACTCATTTCCGAATTATCGTTATTCCAATCATAACATTTTATAGGCGCTTGAAACGCCATTCCTTTTGCACCAGCAGTTACCCCTCCAGCTACCATTGTTCCTGCAACGTGAGTGGCATGATCAATTAAATTTGTAGCACCATCGGTTTGAACCGCTCTGCTCTGAAATTCTTGATGGGTTAATCGTACTGCTCCACCATCCCAAACACCAATTCTATTGGTCATTCCGCTGCCACTTAAACTTAAACCTAAACTTCCACCCGGATTTACTTTATCGGTGCTAATGGTCTTGGCTGCGCCAGAATTATCTGTTTTTACGTATTTTGGAATTCCGTTTTGAGTTACACCAACCAATTGCATAACGCCTCCGTTTGCTAACATTTGAGGAGCTAAACTTAAGCCCAAAACTTCTTTTGCATAAGTTAATTCAGCCTGCACATTTTGTTCAAAAATAGCTTGTAATTCAGTTGAATTTTTTGCTTCTAATAAACTTCTATGAGGAACATTTGGTTTTTGTTGGGCATTCACTTGCCCAATAAATAGTAAGGCTGCTGATATACTCAGTATTTTTTTATACATATTATTTTGATTTTGAAAATTAGTTGGTTTTTAAATTTTTTCTGAGGGTTGGTTTAACATATAACTCGGAAGTAATATTTATTTTTGATGATCTGTTTTTAACCAAACCACTAAAATTAACAGTAAATGTATCTTTACTTTTGTTGCACTTTAATAAAACTTGTATATTGGAATTGGAGGTGTAAGTAATGTTCTTTTTATTGTCAATGAGCACTATTTTAAAATCCTTAGCATTAAGTTTGCTTCCACAAACAAATAATTTTTCGTCAATATTATTTAACTCTAATAATAAATTATAATCAGTTATAATGATACTCAAATTTACTTTTCCATTGATGTTTTGGTAAGAAACTTGTTCCATACACATGTACTTGGAAACTTTTCCGTTTTTATTTAAGCTTACTAGATTTTGCGCTTGCAATGAAAATGTAAATAATAATAAAAATATAAAAGAAAAAATTTGACCCATTAATCAATTGAAATTTAGATTCCAAAGTTAAAATGAATGTACATAAAAGCAACTAAATATTATATGTGTTTTGTCAAATAATGAAATAACCAATACTTTGCAACAATTATTAACCCAAAATACCATGAAAAAACACATTCCAAATGCGCTTACTTCCTTCAATTTATTGTTTGGTTGCCTTTCAATTATAGCCAGTTTGGTGAATAACAATTTAGAATTAGCCGCTTATTTTATTGGTGCTGCCGCAATATTAGATTTTTTAGATGGTTTTGTAGCTCGTGCATTGAATGTAGGTTCCGAAATGGGAAAACAATTAGATTCACTGGCCGATTGTGTAAGTTTTGGAGTGGCACCAGCATTTATTTTTTATAAAATTACCAATATTCCAATCGACTTTAACCAAATAAATGTATTGTCGTTTATTCCTTTTTTAATTCCGATATTTTCTGCCATTCGATTGGCAAAATTCAATATTGATACCCGCCAAACAGATTCATTTATTGGCTTGCCAACACCAGCAAATTCATTATTTATAGCTGCTTTACCTTTTGTAATTAGCGCCAATATTTTTGGATTAGGAAGCATCTTTCAAAGCCAATGGTTTTTAATTATTTTTCCTTTTGTAAGTGCTTATTTACTCATGGCCGAAATTCCACTGTTCGCTTTAAAGTTTAAAAGTTTTGCTTGGCAAAACAATCAATTGCGATATCTCTTTTTATTATGCTGTTTGATTAGTTTATTTGCATTTGGATATTTAGGAATAAACATCAGCATTGTTTTATACATACTTTTTTCAATTTATAATAATTTACAAACAACAAAATGAAATACGCAGCACACATCAATATTATGCCTCACAAGGCATTATTAGATCCTCAAGGAAAAGCAGTAACTGGCTCCATGCCAAATATTGGCTTGCCAACAATAGCTAATGTAAGAATTGGCAAACACATTACTTTGGAGTTAGAAGCTGCTAACGAAACTGAAGCCAAAGCAATAGTAGAAACTGCTTGTACCAAGTTATTGGCTAACCTGATTATGGAAAGCTACGAATATACTGTAGTAGCCATTTAAAAACTTTTATTTATAATATGAAAATCCTTAGAAAGCGTATAAAAACTATTTCAAAGGATTTTTTTTGCCTAAAATTATCTTCTTTTATCAGTTGGTTAAATCCAAACAGCAATTTATCTTTTACCAATTGGCTCCCGATACATCGGGAGCCAATTGCTTGCTGCCTATTGCTCATCGCCCCTTGCCTATTGCCAATAGCAACAAAAGCACAAAATAAGGAATACGCCAAACAGGTGATTGAAAAATTATGCTCAGACGAATATGCGGGCAGAGGTTATGTAAAAGATGGCGATAAAAAAGCAGCTAGATTTATAGCTGATAGTTTTAGAAAAAATCGCTTAGGTTCTCCCACCATTGATTATTTTCAAACATTTGGTTTTCCTGTAATTACTTTTCCGGGTGAAACTTTTTTAAACATTGATGCAGTTGGACTTGAACCCGGACGTGATTTTATAGTCAATGCGGGTTGCCCAAGCATAAAAGGAAAATTTGAAATTATATATATTGACTCTGCTACTATTGACAATAATTTTGCTTTTCAAAGCTTTTTAAAAAAACCATTACGAAGAAGTTTTATTGTTATTTCGGGTATTAAAAATAAAAAAATGATTCAGGCTGAAAGGGCTGAAAGTGTTCTGAAAAATACCATAGGCGCTAAAGGTTTAATTATAGACAAACAAGATAAATTTACTTGGTCAGTAGCTACCGAAAGAGTGGCTTTTCCAATTATTTATATTCAAAAAAATGCCATCAAACATACCATGATTGAAATGGAAATTGATATTGAATCAGCTTCCATCGACCATCAAACACAAAATGTAATAGCAAGTGTAAATGGTAAATTATATCCCGATTCATTTATAGTA
>CAMCQX010000215.1 GCA_945876985.1 Chitinophaga pinensis | reverse complement strand
AAAAGAGCAATTTCCTGAAGTGGTTTTTCCTCAAATTATTATTAGTACAGTACAAGCAGGAACTTCTCCAAAAGACATGGAGAATATAGTTACCAAACACATTGAAAAAAGTGTAAAATCAATTTCAGGTGTAAAAAAAGTAACCAGTAATTCTTTACAAAATGTAAGTTTAGTAACTGTAGAATTTAATACGGATGTTCAAATTCCTATTGCAAAGCAACGTGTAAAAGATCAAGTTGATAAAATAAGAAAAGAACTTCCTCAGGTATTAACAAGTGAGCCTACAGTTGTAGAAATTGATGTGTCGCAAATGCCTATTATGTTTGTGCATTTATCGGGCGATTATCCTTTAGATAAATTAAAGGAATATGCTGAAGATTTACAAGATAAAATTGAAAGTTTAAAAGAAATTACCCGTGCCGATATTGTTGGTGCATTAGACAGAGAGGTTCAAGTAAACCTTGATATGTACAAAATGCAAATAGCTGACGTGGCTATGTATGATGTAATGAACGCCATTGGAAACGAAAACGTAACTATAAGCGGTGGTTCTGTTAAAATGGATGGATTATTACGTGAAATAAATGTAGTTGGCCAATATGTAGATGCAAGAAAAATAGGCGATTTGGCTATTCGTTCTGCAAGTGGAGCCATTGTTTATTTGCGCGATATAGCTGAAGTAAAAGATGGTTTTAAGGAGCAGGAAAGTTTTGCTCGTTTGGAACATAAAAATGTAATTACTTTAAACATTGTAAAAAAGAGTGGTCAAAACTTAATTGATGCAAGTGATAAAATAAGAAAGATCAATGAGGAAATGAAAAAAGCTCATTTCCCTGATGGATTAAAAATTACTATTACTGGCGACCAATCAGACAAAACGCGAACTACATTACACGACTTAATAAACACCATTGTTATTGGATTTATATTGGTAACAATTATCTTGATGTTTTTTATGGGAGCTACCAATGCACTTTTTGTTGCTATGTCGGTTCCTTTATCTATGGCCATTGCATTTTTGTTTTTACCTGCCATTGGTTTCACCTTAAACATGATTGTATTATTTGCATTTTTATTGGCCTTAGGAATAGTAGTAGATGATGCAATTGTGGTGGTAGAAAACACCCATCGAATATTTGAAAACGGAAAAGTCCCCATAAAAAAGGCCGCCAAACTAGCGGCAGGTGAAGTATTTGTTCCTGTATTATCAGGCACGTTAACTACCTTAGCACCATTTATTCCTTTGGCTTTTTGGCAAGGAACTATTGGTAAATTTATGTTTTTTTTACCAGTAACTTTAATCATTACTTTATTGGCATCGTTGGTAGTGGCATATATTATTAATCCAGTATTTGCTGTTGGTTTTATGAAAACTCATGAAGAAGAAAAAGCGCAGCGTAAAAACAAAAAAGGATTTATGATTACATCCATTGTTTTTGGTGTAATAGCTTTACTCATTTATTTAACAGGAAACTTTGGATTAGGAAATTTTGTAGTGGTAATATATGGTTTATATTGCTTAAACAGATTTGTAATGTATAAATACATTGAAAAATTCCAAAATAAAACATGGCCAAGTGTACAAGAAGGTTACAGAAAATTAATTACTTGGTGTTTAAAAGGAAGCAGACCTATCTTTTTATTAGTAGGAACCATTAGCTTGTTATTCTTTAGTATATTTTTAGTAAAAGTAAGGTCTCCAAAAGTTGTTTTCTTCCCTCAGGCATCACCAAATTTTGTTTATACATATATTGAAATGCCAGTTGGAACTGATCAAGTTGTAACCGATTCAATTACCAAATTAGTAGAAGAAAGAATTTACAAGGAAATTGGCGATAGCAATAAAATAGTAGAATCAGTTATTTCAAATGTGGCAATTGGTGCAGGTGATCCTACACAATTTGAAGCAGGTGCTAAGTCTAATTTAGGAAAAGTAACAATCGCATTTGTTGAATTTGGTAAACGGAATGGAGAGGAAACTTTACCTTACTTAGATAGAATTAGAAAAGTAGTAAAAGACATTCCAGGTGTATTAATTACAGTAGAGCAGGAAAAAGGTGGACCACCAACTGGAAAACCTGTTAACATTGAAATTATAGGAGATGAATTTGATGAGTTAACAACAGTTTCAAAAGGCTTGAAACATTATTTAGATTCGTTGCAAATTCCTGGTGTAGAAGAGTTAAAATCGGATTTGGTTACAAACAAACCTGAAATATTAATAGAAGTAGATAGAGAGCGTGCAAATAGAGAAGGAATTTCTTCAGCTCAAATTGGACAAGCTTTACGTGGTGCAATATTTGGTATGGAAGTTTCTAAATTTAAAGATGCAAAAGATGATTATCCTATTCAAGTGCGTTACAAATTTGACCAAAGAAATAACATAGACGCGTTAATGAATTTGAAAATTACATACCGCGATATGAATATGGGAGGACTGTTACGTTCTGTTCCTTTGTCATCGGTAGCTAAGTTAAAATACAGCCAAACTTATGGAGGAATCAAACGTAAAAACCAAAAGCGCATTGTATCACTTGGATCTAACGTACTCTCTGGTTACAATGCCAATGAAGTAGTAGAACAGGTAAAAAAAGCGGTTGCTAAATATGAATTGCCAAATACTGTAACTACCGACATGACAGGTGAACAAGAACAACAAGCAGAAACAGGTGCATTCCTTGGTAAAGCCATGCTAATAGCATTAGGTTTGATCTTTTTAATTTTAGTAACTCAATTTAACTCTTTATCAAAACCAGTTATTATTTTAAGTGAAATAGTACTAAGTATCATTGGGGTATTATTAGGATTCTCTATATTTAAAATGGATATATCAATACTAATGACAGGCGTTGGAGTGGTAGCGCTGGCGGGTATTGTGGTAAGAAACGGAATTCTGTTAGTAGAATTTACAGACTTATTGTTAGAAGAAGGTATGGAATTAAAAGAAGCAATTATTGAAGCTGGTAAAACACGTATGACTCCAGTTATATTAACAGCTACTGCTACTATGTTAGGTTTAATACCTTTGGCCATTGGTTTAAACGTTGATTTTGTAACTTTATTCTCTGAAGGAAATCCACATATTTACTTTGGTGGCGATAGTGTAGCTTTCTGGGGTCCTTTATCATGGACCATGATTTTTGGATTATTATTTGCCACATTATTGACTTTAATTTTGGTACCAGTAATGTTATTACTCTCAGAATCAATTAAAATAAAATATTTTCCAAAAAGGGCAAACAAAACCACCATTACATCGTTGTAGATTATATTACACTTTGGGGTAAAGGTGTAAATTTGTTTCATATACTAAGCGAGGTCTCCGAAAGGAGGTCTCGTTTTTTATTTTCAAAAAACTATATTCGTGCAATGGCAACCTGCGGTTATGTATGTCCGAAATGTGAGGGAAAAGGATTTTTAGCAGATTTTTCTAACTGTGATTGGTGCAGCACCACGCCAATAATTAAAGATAATATGATAACAATATACCACAATAAGCGTTGCGGTAAAAGCCGTGATGCTTTGGCTATTTTAAGCGAAAAAAATGTTGAATTCAAAGTGGTGGATTACATTAAAAATCCACCAACAACTAAAGAATTAGCAGCAATTTTACAGCAACTAAACATAACTCCAAACGATTTAATAAGAAAAGGTGAAGCCATTTATAAAGAAATTTATAAAGACAAAACATTTACTAATGCTGAATGGATTCAAATTATGGTTAACAATCCAATTTTGATTGAACGACCCATTATAGTGAATGGCGACAAAGCCGTTATTGGCCGTCCACCTGAAAAGGTTTTAGAGATTTTATAAAAGAAACTACAAATCCATTGCGTTAGCTATTAATTCAGCTACGTCCAATACTTGAACTTCTTCTTCTTTGTTATTGTGTTTAATGCCATCGCGAAGCATGGTCATGCAAAACGGACAAGCAGCAGCTACAATATTTGCTTTGGTTTCAAGCATGTCATCGGCACGCTCTATATTCACTTCTTTATTTCCTGATTCAGCTTCTTTAAACATTTGTGCTCCACCAGCACCGCAGCATAATCCATTTGCTTTGGCACGTTTCATTTCTACCAATTCCACATCCAAACGTTCAATAATTTGGCGAGGTGCTTCATATATATTA
>CAMCQX010000214.1 GCA_945876985.1 Chitinophaga pinensis | reverse complement strand
AAGAAGAACCTTTATTACGTCCAATTCATTGGGGTGGATTTATTATAGAACCCATTAGTTTTGAATTTTGGCAAGGTCGTTCAAGTAGATTACACGATCGTTTTTTGTATCAATTGCAAGCTAATAATTCATGGAAAATTGAGAGATTAGCTCCTTAGTGAAATTACAATTTGCAATAGGCAACTTGCAATAAGCAATAGATAATTGGCAATTAGTATTAAGCAATTTTTCAAATAAGTAATGCGAATAGAAAAGATATTTGACATTTAAAATTATATGCTATTCCTTCATATATTTTTTGAAATTTGTTATCAATTATTTCTTAGCTTATATTTGCTAAGTTTTTAAATAAAAGTTTAAATGGCTGACAAGCAAAAAATAGTATATATTACTCGTAGAGAGCGTTTTAATGCTGCTCATAAATTATACAATCCCAAATGGACAGAACAAGAAAATGAAGATTTTTTTGGAAAATGTTCCAATAAATATTACCACGGACATAATTTTGAATTATTTGTTACTGTAAAAGGAATAGCCAATTCAGAAACTGGAATGGTGATGGATTTAAAACAATTGAAATCAATGATTAAAAATGAAATTATTGAAAAAATTGATCACCGTAATTTGAATGAAGATGTGGAATTTATGAAAGGAATTTTGCCTTCCATTGAAAACATGATTGTTGAAATTTGGAATATTTTAGAATCTAAAATTCAAAACGGAAAATTACATTATATTAAATTGGTTGAAACAGAAAATAACTACGTAGAATATTACGGAGAATAATTTTCGTAAATAGATAATACATGAAAAACGCATACATATTTCCTGGTCAAGGTGCACAGTTTGTAGGAATGGGAAAAGATTTATATGAATCAAATCCTGAATCAAAATTATTATTTGAAAGAGCAAATGAAATTTTAGGATTTAGCATTACTGATGTAATGTTTAATGGAACTGATGAAGATTTAAAACAAACCAATATTACCCAACCTGCTATTTTTTTACATTCTGTAATTAAGGCATTAAGTATTGGCGAAAGTTTTAAACCTGATATGGTTGCGGGACATAGTTTAGGGGAATTTTCGGCTTTAGTAGCCAATAAAACTTTAAGTTTTGATGATGCTTTGCGTTTGGTTTATGCAAGAGCAATGGCTATGCAAAAAGCTTGTATGATTCAACCATCAACGATGGCAGCAGTTTTAGGTTTAGAAGATTCTAAAGTGGAAGAAATTTGTGCTTCATTTACTGATGATATTGTGGTGCCAGCTAATTATAATTGTCCAGGACAATTAGTTATTTCTGGAACGATAGAAGGAATAAATAAAGCTTGTGATTTAATGAAAGCTGCTGGGGCAAAACGTGCTTTGGTACTTTCAGTTGGTGGAGCATTTCATTCTCCATTAATGGAACCTGCCAGAAAAGAATTGGCAGAGGCCATTATGAATACAAAATTCAATGTACCTATTTGTCCTATTTATCAAAATTATGTAGCAAAAGCGGTAACCAATATTGATGAAATAAAAGAGAATTTGATTGCTCAATTAACTGCACCTGTAAAGTGGACTCAATCGGTTCAAGCAATGGTAAATGATGGTGCTACCAACTATTATGAATGTGGCCCAGGAAATGTTTTACAAGGATTAGTAAAGAAAATTAGCAAAGAAGTTTCGGCTCAAAGTCTTTAAAATACTATTTTAATATATCAATAAAATGCATTAAATTACGGAATTAAATTGGTTGATAAAGTTTTTTTATATAAAATTGCTTTTAAATTATTTAGAAAAGTGATAGTAAAGTTATATAAAGTACAGTTATTTTTTGTTTTCTTATTTTTAACATTAGTTTCAAAATCTCAAGTTTCAGATGGTTGGAGAATTGGTGTTGGATTGGGTGGAAGTATCTATTGTGGTTCACAAGTAGATGAGAAATTATCTTTCAAAACGTATAAAAATTATAGTGAAGTCAATCAGGGTATAAATATCCAAATTTATAAAGCAATTGATTATAAAAACGAAATTGGTATTAGGTATTTAAATACTGAATTGTGGTCATTTAAAAAAAATGATCGGCAAGCAATAAATGCTAAAATTAACGAATTTGCAGTCATATATCAAAGAAGCTTAAATGAAAATTCTGATTTATATTCAAATAGATTTAGTTTTACACATAACCTTGTAGTGGGATTAAGTTTAATTTCCTTCAAATCAAGATTATCTTCAATAAATCCAGATACAAGAGTATTTACAGTTTTGAGTAGTGTAGGTAACGGAGTTGAACCTACTACACTTGGTTTAATAAAGCCAGGTCCTCAATTTGCAGTTGGTGGAATTTTTGGTTATAATATTGGAGCTAGATTGAGTAATACTTTTTCTCTTTATCTTGAAAATACTTTTACTTTAAGTACTTCAAATGATATTACTGGAAATTTATATTCAAAATCAAAATATTTAAATAATGGTTATACATACAGTGCTTTAACTTTGTATATAACTCCAAACGGAAATAGAATGGGTTGCCCTAAATTCTAAAATTATTCTTTTATAAATTTCTGAGTAAATACACCGTTTTCATCACTTAATTTTACAAAGTAAATTCCATTCATCAATTTACTAATATCAATTTCTAATTCAGCATTTACTGCATTCAATTGATAAATTTCTTTTCCTAAAACATCAGTAATCGAAATGTTTGAATGAGTATTGAATCCATTTTTCAAGTTAATAAATATACTATTTTTTGCAGGATTTGGATAAATGCTAAAACTTTCATTTTCTATGTTAAAAACCTAATAATTTTGGAAACAAAAAAGGAGAAGTTTTTATACTTCTCCTTTTTATAAATTTTATTAATTCAATAAAATTACCAAATATTAGCTCTGTTTTCGTTATTGATAAACATTTCGTCACCTTCTTTTACATCAAATGCATTGTAAAAATTAGGCATATTACTTAAAGGTCCTTTTACCCTAAACTCACCTGGCGAATGCGTATCGGTTAATACCAATTGGCGCATGGCTTCTGGTCTTGCATTGTTTTTCCAAAGTTGGGCAAAGCCAATAAAAAAACGTTGCTCAGGCGTAAATCCGTCTTTGCTTACATTTTCTTTTGGATTTTGTTTTAAGTATAATTTGAATGCATCAAATGCAATGCTTAGTCCACCAATATCCGCAATGTTTTCACCTAAAGTTAGCTTTCCATTTACATATAAACTATCGGCTACTTTAAATTTATTGAATTGTTCTACTAACACATTTGTGCGTGCATCAAATTGTTTTCTGTCGTTTTCAGTCCACCAACTATTTAAGTTTCCGTTGGCATCGTATTTACTTCCTTGGTCATCGAAACCATGTGTAATTTCATGACCAATTACTGCACCAATTGCACCGTAATTTAAAGCTGCATCAGCATTTTCATCAAAGAAAGGAGTTTGTAAAATGGCAGCGGGAAATACAATTTCATTGTTGATTGGATTATAATACGCATTCACTGTTTGAGGTAACATTCCCCATTCATTTTTATCAATAGGCTTGCCCATTTTCGAAATCATGTCTTTATAATCAAATTCATTGGCAGCAATGCAATTTTCAAAGTACGAACTATTGGTAATATTTAAATTAGAAAAATCAGTCCATTTGTCAGGATAACCAAATTTACGTGTAATGCTTATCAATTTTGCATTTGCTTTTACTTGTGTTTCTTTGCTCATCCATGTTAAGTTTTTCAAACGATTTGCAAATGCATCAGAAATGTTTGAAACCATTGTATTTACTTGTTGTTTGGCGTTTGGACTAAAAGTTTCTTTTACAAAAAGTTGCCCTAACATTTCACCAACTCCACCATTTGTGGCAGCAATTGCTTTTTTCCATAATGGATTTTGTTCTTTGGTTCCACTTAAAACAGTGGCATAAAATCCAAATCTCAATTGCTCTAATTCTAGCGTTAGTAATGAAGCTGTATTGTTCATAAAACCCCAACTTAAATATGTTTTCCAGTCTTCAATGCTATATTTTTGAACAAGTGTATTGATGTTTTTAAAAAATGCAGGTTGACCAACTATTAAACTATCGAAGTTAATAATTCCAGTTTTAGTAATATAAATATTGAACGGTAAATTGGGGTTTTCCGCAGTAAAATCTGATAG
>CAMCQX010000213.1 GCA_945876985.1 Chitinophaga pinensis | reverse complement strand
CCTTCGTGAAGTAACAAAATCCCTTCATCCCAACCAGCTATTACTTGACCCGTTCCTAATTTAAAACTAAACGGACTTTCTGTATTTAAATTCTCATCAAATTTTTTCCCGTCTAAAAACATTCCGGTATAATTCATTTGAACTTCATCACCTTTTTGAGGATAATTACCAGTAGTTGATTTAGTGATGATGTATTTTAAACCCGAAGCAGTAGTTTTAATGTCTTTATATTTGGCAAGCAATGCATTTATTTCTGCTGAATCTTTGCTAGCTCTTTTTATTTGCTCTGCTTGTTTGAGTACTTCTAATTCTTGTTGGTTGTATACATTTTCAACTTTTACTAAAAAATGTATATAACTGTTTTGCTTTAAAAAAGGTGGTGCCGATTGTTTAAAACTGTTTGTAAACAATGAATCAGCAAAAACATCCATTTCTAAACTATCATTTTTTCTTAGGGTTAAAAACACTTTACCTAATGTGGCCTCATCTGCAGGAATAAAATATGGATTGCCAGCGGCATATGAACTAAATAAAATGGTATCTCTATTATCGGCTAATTTTCCAGTTCCAAACAAATGAATCATGAGTAACTCACCTGATTTTACTGCTCTTTCTTGGCTATTTGTTTTAATAATTTTATAGCTAATCGTTTTATTAGATGCAGCACTTTTTTTAACAGGTTTTTTTCCTGTTTCAGGCTTTCCTTTTTGATTGGCACTGAGTGTTCCATTGCCAAAAAGTTTATCAGTTTTAGCAATGGCCAAAACTGATAAACTTAAAAATAAGATGGTTAAAAACTTATATTTCATTATTTGTGATCATCAGCTGCTGGTTTTGCAGGAGCTGGATTTATTTTTAACAATTTAACATCAAAAATAAGCGTTGAGTTTGGAGGAATTGGCCCGCCACCTTGTTCGCCATAAGCCAAACGAGCTGGAATAATAAACTTAGCTTCTTCGCCTTCGTGTAACAATAAAACTGCTTCGTCCCAGCCTGCTATTACTTGGCGCATACCAGCTGTAAATTTAAAAGGAGTTCCAGCATTTTGGTTTTCATCAAACTTAGTTCCGTTTAATAAAAGTCCAGTATAAAGCATTTCTACTTCTTGTCCCAATTTAGGCATTTTACCTGAGCTTGGTTTTGTAATTACATATTTTAAACCAGAAGCAGTAGTTTGAACACCAGTTAAACTAGCCAAATAAGAAGTTGCAGCTAATGAATCGGCTAAAACTGCTTTTGCTTTTTCTTCACCACGCATGGTTTCTAATTCGCTTTGGTTATATACATTTTCCACTTTTACATAAAAATGAATACTTCCACCTGGTTTTAAAAAACCTGGAGCAGGCTGACCAAAACTTTTTAAGAATAAGCTATCAGCACTTACAGTAAATTCAGCGCTATCGCCTTTATGTAACATCATAAATACATCTTTTAAAGTAGTTTCATCAGCAGGAATAAAATATGCTTTACCCATTTTATATGAATTAAACACAGTGGTATCTTTTCCACCTAATGAATCTGCCAATGGACATAATCCAACCATTTGAATCATCATTAAATCACCTTTTGTAATTAAGCGTGCGGTGTCTGAACTTTCTATAATTCTATATGACATTCCACCTTCAGTAGTTTGCATTTTTTTGCCACAGCTACTTACTCCAAACATGGCTAACGCAGCCGTAATCATTACTAATTTTCTCATTTTATTTTTATTTATTTTATTTTATTTTAAATATGCTGCATATTCCTTGATAGCATCTTTCAATTTAATTTCTATATTATCTAAGGTATCTTTACTTTCTCCACCGGCCGCACTAAAATGTCCGCCACCGTTAAAATATTTTCTTGCAAATTCATTAGCAGGGAAATTGCCTTTGGCTCTAAAACTCATTTTTCTTGCAGAGGTTCTATCCACTACTAATATTGAAAACTTAATTCCTTCTATCGATAAACCGTAGTTTACCAAACCTTCAGAATCACCAACAATAATATTATATTTTTTTAAATCTTCAGCAGAAACTAAAATAATTGCTGTGTTGTATTCTCTTAATATTTGCATTCTTTCATTTAAACAGAAACCAATAAAGCGTGTTCTGTTCTCTGAATAATGATCGTAAATATTTTCAAAAATTAAGTTGCTTTCAGCGCCTTTTTCTAATAATTCGGCTGCAACTCTATGTGTAGTTGGAGTTGTACTTCCATGTTTAAATGAAGCAGTATCGGTCATAATTCCAGCATATAAACACGATGCAATTTCTTTGTTCACCAAATGTTCGAATTGTAAAGTTTGAATGAACCAATAAATTAATTCACAAGTGCTACTGGCTTTACTGGTCCATAATCTATAATCATCAAAGTTTTCTGGTTCTAAATGATGGTCGATCATCACTTTTTTGGCTGATGATTTTGCAACTAAATCACCCAAAAGATTGATTCTTTTTAATGCGTTAAAATCTAAGCAAAAAATAAAATCAGCATCTGCTACCATTTGAGAAGCTAATTCAGTTTCTTCTTCAAAATTGATAACCGTTTTTTCGCCTGGCATCCAATTTAAAAATACACCATAATCTGTTGGAGTTATTACTTGTGAGGTAATGTTTAGTTGTAACAAAAAATTGTATAAACCTAAGCTAGAACCAAGGGCATCGGCATCAGGCTTATGGTGTGTGGTAATTACTATTTTAGGTTTTGTGTTGGCTAGTAATAAAGGTTTTAGCTCAGCTATATTATTCATTCAATTTTTTGTAAAGCAGCGCAAATGTCGTTAAAAACCAATCAAAAACAAGTTGATTTGTAACACTTATTCAATAATTACAAATGGAAGTCTAGTTTTTAGTAATTTTTAAGAACAAAAACCTATAAAACCGTATATTTTCTTAAGATTGAAAACAATTTAAAGCTCATCAGCATTTTTATCCCAAACATTTTATAATATTGAAATATGAAAAAGTGTCAATTGCTGTTTGTTTTTGGTTTTTTGCTTTGCAATTATTTTGCTCAAGCACAAAACATTATTTTGATTTCGAAAGATAAAAACGAAAATATAAAAAAGTGGATTTTGCAAAGTGACAGCAATATAATTACCAAAGAGTTTTATTTTCTTTCTCCCGATTCACAGCAATTTTTTTTAAAACATTGTAATGGAATTGTAATTGGTAGTGGCGAAGATATTAACCCTAATTTGTACCAAGCAGCTGACCAAATGAACGATTGTGGTAAAATAGATAATTACCGCGATAGCATTGAATATGTTTTGATAAAGCATGCTTTAAAAAGAAAAATACCAATACTTGGAATTTGCCGAGGGCAACAAATACTAAACGTAGCTACAGGTGGTAGTTTAATTGTAGATATTCCAAAAGCCATTCACTCAAATTTGAAACATACACAATTTGGAATTGATTCTGCACATTGGGTTTTTGTAAATGATGAATCGTGGTTAAAAACCACAATGAACTTGGATAGTTTAATGGTTAATAGTTCTCACCATCAAGCGGTAAAAAAAGTTTCACCAAAATTTAAAATAACAGCTAAAAGCAGTGATGGGATTATAGAAGCCATTGAATGGAAAAACAATTCACATCCTTTTGCTGCAGCAATTCAGTGGCATCCTGAAAGATTATTTAACAAGGCATCCAATCAATTAAGTCAATCTTTTGTTCGGAAAGTAAAAACCAATTTGAGGTATAAATAAAAAATTGCTCAATTATTTCTTTGCAATTTTATAAAACAGCAACTGACCTAAAACGATTAATAATACGGTAAATAAAGTGCTGAAGAAAATGCGTGCAAGTGTAGAAAAGAATTGGTTAAAAGAAAATGCTTCTAAGAAAAACAGCATGAAATGATGAATAAATACCAATACTAGCGCATAAATCAAAAATCCAATTGGTCCTTTTGTACTTACACTTGGTTTAATTGGCGCATTCTGATCGTCTTTATTGGTGCTAAACATAATATAAAATCTGCGCGAATAACCCATTAAAACTGTTGCTGCAATATGTGGGCCAGGTAAACTGCTAAATGAATCCATGGTCATACCTATTAATAAGCTTAAAACCAACACTACCCAAGGTTTTGTATTATAAGGTAAACTTAAAATAAAAGCTATATAAATATAAGGATTTACATAGGTGCTTAAATC
>CAMCQX010000212.1 GCA_945876985.1 Chitinophaga pinensis | reverse complement strand
TACCTGCTGCTCTTACAGCTTTAGTAGCTGCTTTTCCTAAATCGTTGCGTTTGTAACCAAACATTGCTAAAGTTTTCATTCTTTTTGTTTCTCCTTTTTGTTTTTTTTAAGTGGCAAAACCCATTTCGTAATTTCCGATACTAATTTTGCTTTTTGGTTTATATTTAATTAATCTTTTTGTAAGTCAAATAATGAACTGATACTACCGTGTTCATTTACGTTTCTTATTGCGTCAGCAAACAAATTTGCCGAACTCAATACTTTTATTTTAGGACTCTGAACTTTTAACGGAATGGTATCTGTTACAACCAATTCGTCAATTACAGAATTCTCAATAGTTTCAATGGCTTTACCTGAAAGCACAGGATGCGTACAAAATGCACGAACACTTAAAGCACCTTTTTCTTTCATTAATGAAGCTGCTTTAGCCAATGTGCTTCCGGTATCAATGATATCATCAACCATTACCACATGCTTCCCGCTTACATCACCAATTAAAGTCATAGAAGCTATTTCATTAGCTCTGCGTCTTTCTTTATCACAAATTACCATGTCAATTCCTAATGCTTTGGCATAAGTTCTTGCCCTAGTTGTAGAACCCATATCTGGTGAAGCAATGATTAGATTTCCTATGTTTGCTAATTTTTTAATATATGGTAAAAATATTACCGATGGATCCATGTGATCAACAGGAATTTCAAAAAATCCTTGAATCTGTGGAGCATGCAAATCCATTGTCATTACTCTGCTAGCACCAACAGCAGTAAGCATATCAGCAACTACTTTTGAACCAATTGCTACACGAGGTTTATCTTTTCTATCCTGACGAGCCATTCCAAAATAAGGAATTACTGCAGTTATGTAATGAGCTGATGCACGTTTTGCCGCATCTATCATTAATAACAATTCCATTAAATTATCAGCATTTGAAAAAGTAGATTGAATTAAAAACACATCGCAACCACGCACACTTTCGTTAAAACTTGGCTGAAATTCGCCATCGCTAAATTTTGTTGTGGTGCAATCGCCAAGTTCTTGTCCGAAAGCTTCAGCAATTTTTTCAGATACATAACGTGAATTAGTTCCTGAAAATAATTTTACTTGGTTATTGTTTGCCATGGTTTTGAATTTAAGTATCCTGTTTCTATGCAATTAGCTTACCTAATCTTTGTTAAGTAAGCTAATTATCTATTTTGAAACTAAAATTGTTGTCCGACTAGGGCTCGAACCTAGACTCTACTGAACCAAAATCAGTTGTGTTGCCAGTTACACCATCAGACAATTTTCCATTACTTTCGTTTTGGGGAGTGCAAAAGTATTTTTTTTTTACAAAATATAAAGCGTTTTCTTAAAAAAAATTATTGATAAAAAGCAATTAAATTAAAATCAGCACTAAAAAATAGTAATTATGTGTAAATGTTGTGGTTAAACACTGCAAAAATAATAGAACTTTTGTAGTTAATGATTCAAAACCAAAAAAATTGAATAATATTTTAACAATTGCTTTAATTTCACCATATTCGGGTAATAGGTTTGCCACCTATTTGAATTATTATGCAGAAAATTTACTTAAAAAAGGTAAAAAAGTGATTGTAATTAGTCCTGAATTCCATGAAATTTCAGAATATATAAAGCTAAAAGCACCTAAATTTTTATCAAATTTTACTGCTTTGCCCCTCGATGAAAAAATATTTACCAATAACAATCCAAATTATTTTGAAGTTTTAGGAAGATGGAGTGCGGTAAGTAGCAAAATAAAAATTGGTGAGAAAAAAATAAATGCCGAAGTTGATTTTGTGTTCTTCTGTCCTATTGATCCATTTATTCGTAGTGCGGTGCATTTATTTATTTTAAATAATGTATTTAAATATAAATGGAGCGGAATTTATATCAATCCAAAACCATACAGATTGAAACAACTAAAGCTTAATGTAGATCCTAAATTTTTAGAACCAGATTATTTATTTCGTTCACAAAATTGTGTAGGAGTTTGTGTTTTAGACCGGTTTATAACAGAACCTTTAAAAAGTAGAGTTTATAAAAAGGTTGTTGTTTTTCCAGAAATTAGTAATGTAAGCATTCAAAACAAGGATTCTATTTATAGTAAACAAATTAAAGACATGGCTAAAAGCCGTGTGGTTGTTGGTTTATTAGGTGTAGAACAAAATGAGGGAATTACTGCTTTAATTCGTTTAATCAAAAAAGTAGATACCGATAAATACTTTTTTGTATTTGCTGGCAAACTTGATTTTAGCACCATGGATGAAAAGCAAAGAAATGAAGTAGAAAATTTTATGAACGATCACGCTCCTAATATTTTATTTATCCTTCATCCTTTGAACGATGAAGAAATCAATCAAATTTATAAAGAAATAGACATTAGCTATTTATACTTTTACAATTACGTATCTTCCAATCATTTGCTTACTAAAGCGGCATATTATCAAAAACCTGTGTTGGCCAATAAAGATTTTTGTGTAGGTGATACCGTTAAAAAATTTAAAATTGGTTTGAGTGTAAATGGAAAAATGGAAGAAAGTGTAAGTGCTTTGGAGTTTTTAAGGCTGGAAAGACTTGATTTTGATGTATTTGATAAAGAATCATTTACTGATTATTATGCTTTGCAAAGTGAATCGTTTTTGGATAATGCATTGGAACAAATCATGTTTTTTTAAAATTCAAATTTCCAATTTACTTTAATCACTTGATTTAAATAAGAAAAAGGCTTTATTCGTAAATATTAATAATTAAAAGCAGTGAATAGTTTTTGGGATTTATTTAAACCACAAGAGTTAATAGAATATGGTGGATTTGCATTGGTGCTTATCATTATATTTTTTGAAAATGGTGTGTTTTTTGGCTTCTTTCTTCCTGGCGATTCTTTGCTTTTTACAGCAGGTTTATTATGCACCGCTGTTTTAAAAATTTCATTGTATAAACTCATTGTAGGAATTGCAATTGCAGCTATTGCAGGCTACTATTTCGGTTATTGGTTTGGGTGGCGAACAGGTAATAATATTTACCAACGAAAGGAAAGTATTTTCTTTAAGAAAAAATACATTGAAACAGCAGAAGTTTTTTATAAAAAATACGGTGGAATCGCCTTAATTTTGGGAAGATTTTTACCAATTGTTAGAACATTTGCACCTATTTTAGCTGGAATTGTTAGGGTAAATCAAGTAATCTTTTTTATGTATAATGTAATTGGTGCTATACTTTGGCCTATAGTAATTTGCGGTGCAGGTTTTAAAATTGGACAAATATTTCCACAAGCCATTGATTACTTAAATTATATCATCATTCTTTTCATCATTGTTACCAGCATTCCTGTAATAAAATCATTGTCAAAGAAGAAAATCGCTGATTAACAGATTAGGTGATTGAAGGGATTTTGAATTTCGGATTTTGAATACATGACAAGAGATTAAGCAGCTTTTCAAGTAAATTATAAACTTTATGGAGCAAGATTTAAAGTATAAAGATATTACCGAGAAAATTATTGGTGCTTCATTCGAAGTACATAAATTTTTAGGAAATGGTTTTCCTGAAGTAATTTACCAACGGGCTTTAGCATATGAATTAACAAAATTTGGATTGAGTTATAAAAGGGAAATTGAACAACAAATATTTTATAAAGATTTGCCCAAACCCATTGGAACAAGAAGAGCAGATTTTGTGGTGAAGGGTAAAGTTTTGGTTGAAATGAAAGCTATTTCAGAAATCACAGATGTTCATTATGCTCAATCTTTAAATTATTTGAAAATATATAAATTAGAAGTAGGATTACTAATAAATTTTGGTTCCAAAAGTTTAACATTTAAAAGATTAGTTTACACCCCTAAAACTTAATAATATGCGCCAATAAATGTTGGCTTAAAATCAGAGTTATTTAATTAATTTTGTCCCATAAATAATGAAATCTGTGAAATCAATTAATCCTTTAAATCAGTGATAGGTATACTTTATATTGTTCCCACACCAATTGGTAATTTGGAAGACATTACGCTTCGAGCCATTCGTATTTTAAAAGAAGTAGATTTAATAATAGCCGAAGATACTCGGCAAAGTCTTAAATTATTGAACCATTTTGAAATAAAAAAAACAATTCAAAGTTACCACATGCATAATGAACATAAGGTTTTACAGCGTTATGTTGATGAAATTTTAGGTGGAAAAAACATTGCTTTGGTGAGTGATGCGGGCACACC
>CAMCQX010000211.1 GCA_945876985.1 Chitinophaga pinensis | reverse complement strand
AATTGAACCAACATCAGTTGAAACAAATTCCACACAATCTTCGTTCCCATCAAAAACATGAGAAATACAATTTCCTTTTTGTTTAAATGAAAAAGTATTTCCTGTTGATGTATTTTGAAAATACCTGATTCCATTTGATGTAACAAATTCGCCTACATTAAGCGTATATGCAGGACCAGAAGCCGTAAAAATATCTTCTTTTCCATCACAGTTATAATCTAATAATTTTAACCATTGAGATATTGGAGGAAAAATATTTTCATATTGCGGAGCATAAACCCAAGAACTATTTTGCCATAAATAAGTAAATATTTTATTGCCAACGGCATCAAAAATCACTAAATCTTTTTGATTATCATTGTTCAAATCCATTTTATTGAACTGTGGTTTTTGAAACCCACTCACAAATGGATATTTTAAGGTATCACTACTATTTTGTTTTAAAAACTTAACATTATTTGATAAAGAAAAATATACATTTTGAGCTTCACTATGAAAGTTTATGAACATTAGTGAAGTAAAAGCAAATAGTAGTTTACGCATAATTTGTTGTTATTTGTTGTTCCAAAAATAGAAATATAATTAAACAGTTTTTCATAATATTTTATTAAAATGAATATATCCGAATTACATGCATTGTTTTTAAAGCACCCAATAATTTGTACTGACACAAGAAAAATATCATTAGTCTGTTTGTTTTTTGCCTTGAAAGGCGATAAATACAATGCCAATTTATTTGCTAATGAAGCAATAAAAAATGGGGCTGCTTATGCAATTATTGATGAGAAAGAATTTCACTTAAACGAAAAAACTATATTAGTAAATAATGTTTTAGAATCACTTCAACAGTTGGCCGCTTATCATAGAGATTCTTTGAAAATACCCGTAATAGCAATAGTTGGCAGTAATGGAAAAACCACCACCAAAGAATTAATTACAGCAGTTTTAAAGCAAAAATATCAAGTAATAGCAACACCAGGAAACTTTAATAATCATATTGGCTTGCCACTTACCATGCTTCAAATTACAAATAAACATGAAATTGCAATTATAGAAATGGGCGCAAATCATGTTGGAGAAAATGCGTTTTTATGTGAAATAGCAAAACCGAATTATGGTGTAATTACCAATAATGGAAAAGACCATTTGGAAGGTTTTGGAAGTATGGAAGGTGTAGCCCAATCGAATTCTGAATTGTATTATTATTTATTAAAAAATAATGGAATTGCATTTGTAAATGCAAATGACGAATGGCTAATGAGAATGGCAAGACAATTGGAAAATAAAATTACTTATGCTGCTAATTTTGAAGGAAGAAATGGAGCAGCACAAACGGTTTGTTTTGCTAATAATTTACAACCAATCATCAACTTTCAAATTGATAATAATAATGAAAGTGTTACTGCAAATTTAAGTGGTGATTATAATTTTGACAATGTAACAGTTGCAGTTGCAATGGGTTTATATTTTAAAATGAACCCGAATGAAATTGGTAAGGGAATAGCCAGTTATTTTCCAACAAATAATCGGTCAGAAATTATAAAAAAAGAATTCAATACCATTTATATGGATGCTTATAATGCCAATCCAAGTAGCATGGAAGTAGCTTTAAAAAGTTTTTCGGCTATGCCATTTACCAATAAAACTGTAATACTTGGCGATATGTTTGAATTAGGAAAATATGCGGAAGAAGAACACCAAAACATGGTAGATTTATGTGTGAGATTAAATCTAAAAAACGTGTTTTTATGTGGCGAAAATTTTATGAAAACAAAAAATAATTTTCATGCTTTTAATACCACAAATGAGTGCAAAGAATTTTTAAAAACAAATCCTTTATCCGACACAAATGTGTTTATGAAAGGATCAAGAAGTATGCGTTTGGAAGATTTGTCAGAAGTTATAGATTAATATGACCTTTTCATTTTAAATTCCTTTAGCGGAGCAATTACCAATGGCACTTTTTCAATTAATACGGAACTAGTATCTAATCCAAAAGCTTTTGCTTCCGATAAACTTAATTTATCTAAAGTAAAGTAAAAATCCATTATCCACTGTTCAGTTTTTGATAGTTCATTGTCGGTTGATAAATGACGTTGTAAAACTACAAATTTAAAATCGCCTGTAATATTTTGTTCACGCAATGAAGTATATCTACTTGTAACATCTACTTCTTTGTTTAAAACCAATTCTTCTACTACTCTTCTAAAGTAATAATTAATTTTTTGTTCAACTCTAAACCCTAAATTAAACTCTACTTTTACAATATCATTTGGCACAATATGATCTACTTTATATTCCATGGTATAAGGCTGATCATCTACATTTATATGCACAAACCAATAAATATCGGCTCGTTTGGGTTGCTTTTGCAAAATAGAATACATCACTTTGGATTCAATTTCATTTTTTAAATCAGCACTGGTTAAATAAACTAAATGCGTTGCAAATTTTGAAACCGATTCATCTTTACTCAATTGTTCTAAAATAGGAATATAAGTTTTTAGCTGTACAAATTCCGTTAAACGATTTTTGATTTTTCTACCTTTATACCAAATAAACATTACAGTTGCAAAAATAGACCCTATCAATAAAGTCATCCAACCACCTGCAGGAATTTTAACAATATTAGCCATTAAAAAACTCAATTCTATTGGGAAGAAAACCAAAATAAAAAGGGCAATTAAATATTTTGAAACTTTGATACTTTGTAAAAAATTTACCAATAGAAAACTCGTCATTAACATGGTTACAATAATTGCAAGTCCGTAAGCAGCTTCCATTTTAGTTGATTCTTTAAAATAAAGTACTATTCCTATACATCCAATCCAAAGCAATAAATTTACACTTGGAACGTATATTTGACCTTTTAAATCAGATGGATATTTTAATTTAACTTTTGGCCATACATTTAACCTTAATGCTTCTGCAACTAAAGTAAAACTACCAGAAATCATAGCTTGACTTGCAATAATTGTTGCCAATGTTGCAATGGCTATTCCAGGTAATAAAAACCATGAAGGCATGATTTCATAAAAAGGATTTGTTTTATCATTTATTTCTGCAATGTTGTTAATAATCCATGCCCCTTGACCCATGTAATTAAGCACTAAAGTTAGTTTCACAAAAATCCAACTTATACGAATATTCTTTTTGCCACAATGCCCCATATCTGAATACAAAGCTTCAGCTCCAGTAGTACAAAGAAAAACAGCTCCTAAAAGCCAAAAACCTTGAGGATAATGGGTTAGTAATTCTACAGCGTATTTAGGATTTAGTGATTTCAATATTTCTGGATGACCCACAATACTTGAAAACCCAAGTATTCCTAACATAGAAAACCAAACTAACATAACAGGACCAAACATTTTACCTAC
The DNA here is from genome assembly GCA_945876985.1 of Chitinophaga pinensis. GTDB lineage: Bacteria > Bacteroidota > Bacteroidia > UKL13-3 > UKL13-3 > JAAFJM01. The sequence continues at coordinate 836 of CAMCQX010000211.1, read as the reverse complement.
TATACTGGTTCCCATTCTCTGTATTAAAAAAAGCAAAGAAATAATGGTAATTACAATTGGTAATGTTGGAATATCGGGATTTAAAATTAATAATCCTTCTACAGCAGAAGAAACCGATATCGGAGGTGTTATCATTCCATCGGCTAAAAGAAAACATCCTCCAATAATGGCAGGCCATATTAAATATGGTTTTCTTCGTTTTACCAACGTAAAAAGTGAAAATATACCTCCTTCACCATTATTATCAGCTCTAAGAACTAATAAAACATATTTTATTGTTGTCTGTAAAGTAATTGTCCAAAAAATACACGAAAGTCCACCATAAATTAATTCAGGCGTTATTGGTAGATTAGAAGAAAATGCACCTTGGTGAATAATGGCTTTCATTACATATAAAGGCGATGTTCCTATATCGCCATATATAATTCCAAGAGCAATTAATACTCCTCCTAAAGATATTTTATTAATTTTACTGTGATGATCTCCCACTTTTCTGATTTTTTTAAAACAAGAGTGCAAATGTATCAGTTACTTTATATTCACCAAATTTTTTATGAAACATTTATTTTTTTGCTCATTAAATATTTTATTCAAATGCTTTGTGATTTTTAGTTAGATAATGCTATTTTGCCAACTTTAACACACCAAAAACAATTTTGATTGAAGTTATAATAAAAGGTTATGGGTGGGGATTAATTCTGTCGCTATCGTTTGGTGCAGGTTTTTTTTCGCTTTTACATACCAGCATTGAACAAGGCTATAAAAAAGGATTACTTATTGCTTTGGGCATGGTTCTTAGCGATTTGTTTTTTATTGCTCTTTGTGTATTTGCTGCT
>CAMCQX010000210.1 GCA_945876985.1 Chitinophaga pinensis | reverse complement strand
AATTAAAATGTATGCTATAAATGCTTGTGGAATAGATTCGATGCAAAAAACAATCAAAGTGTTTCCTAATACCATTACTTCCTTTTTTACCACATCTGGAAATACTGGATGTGAGGGCTTAATAGTTAGGTTCTTCGATTTTTCAACAGGTGGCAATAACATTAGCTATAACTTTGGCGATGGATTTACTTCTACAATCAAAAATCCAATTCATCAGTATAATTCTCCTGGAGTATTTAAAGCCTATCAATATGTAAATAATGGATGTAGTTACGATACTAGTTTTGTGATTATAACAGTGTTGTTTAAACCAAATTTTAGCATTAGTAAGTCGGCACCAAATATTTGTGTAAAAGAAGCTGTTCAATTCAATGCAAATATAACAGACAGTGGTGCCATTACTTGGTATTTTGGTGATGGCGATTCTTCTAATTTTTATAATCCAATTCATAAATATACAACAGCTGGTAAAAAGTACATCACTGTAATTTTAAAATCATTTTTAAATAGCTGTCAAAATATAAAAATAGATTATGTTAATGTATTGCCACTACCTACCATCAATGTTACAGCCGATACTAATCAAGCTTGTGCATACCATGTATTTAATTTATTAGCTAACTCACCACAAACCAATATTTTTACTTGGTATTTTGGCGACAGCAATACTACAAATGGAATTGATGTAAAACATGTATATCAATATGGTGGAACTTATACAGTTAAAATAGTGGCTAAAACTACTGCTAATTGTGTGGATACTGCCTATAAACAATTAATTGTTTTTCCCGTACCAACCTCCGACTTTAGTTACACACCTAAAGATACTTGTACCGGACCTGTAACCGTTAAATTTACTAACCTTTCACAAGGTGCTATAAATTTTTTGTGGACATTTGGAAATGGCAATACTTCAACCAATATAAACCCAACAAATACATACAACGGTGTAGGTTCTTATAATATTCAATTAACTAGTAATAACGAGTATAATTGCTTAGCTACATCTAAGCAAAATTACATTGTTTACCAAATGCCAAAAGCCTCATTAGATTTCAATCCAGATAAAGGATGCCCGCCACTTGAAGTAACATTTGAAAACAATAGTATAAATGGTACGAGTTACTTATGGAATTTTGGTGATGGTGAAACAGACACCTTATTTAGTCCAAAACATACTTATAAATTAACTGGAAAATATACAGTTAAATTAATAGCAAAAGCTGGAACCATTTGTTCAGATACAGTAACTGCTAGTAAATTGGTTTCTGTATATGAAACGCCTATTAGTATTTTTGATACAGTTATTGACCGTTTAGTAAAACCATATGGAGATATTAATTTTAAGAACAAATCAACAAATGCCACAAATTATTTATGGTTATATGGAGATGGGTTTAAGAGTAATGAAAAAGACCCTAATTATAAATATAAAAGCTTTGGAACATTCCAAGTAATTTTGATAGCATATTCAAAAGATAATTGTATTGATTCAAGTTTTAAAACAATTTTTATTCCAGAGTATTTTAGTGGTTTATATATTCCAAATGCTTTTACTCCAGACTTAAATAATGCCGCTTCAAAATTCAAACCTGCTGGATTAGAACTTAAGGAATACTCTATTAAGGTTTATACAAAATGGGGTAAACTAGTTTGGCAATCAACAGAATTATTAGATGGGAAGCCAATTGGCGAATGGAATGGGTTAGATATTGAAGGTAATCCATGTATTCAAGGAAGCTATGTTTGGATTGTAGATAAAGCAATATTTACTGATGGAAAACCTTGGAATGGGCAAATGTCATCAAATAATATACCTCAATCGTCTGGAAACGTAACATTAATTAGATAGTATTATGAAGTATAAATTTATTTTATTTATTTTATTTATTAATGTACAATTACTTGTAGCTCAAGATTTTTTGTTTTCTAATCCATATAATATTAGAATAATTCACAATCCAGCTTTTACAGGCATAGACCAAGCACGAGTAAATGTAAATCTTATTCATAGAACACAATTTAACCCAATTCCTGGACCTTTTAAAACTTCAGCATTTTCAAGTGATATTGGATTGTGTAAACCAGCAAATGTTGGATTAGGTTTATTTGCGATAAATAGTGTTCAAGGTGATGGATTTTTAACAAATAATAACTTTGGCTTGAGTGCTGCAATACATATTCCAACTTCTAAAAACCCACAATCAAATTTAAGCTTTGGAATACAATTTGCATTTATTCAACAATCAGTTGATTGGTCAAAATATGTTTTCTCAGACCAAATTACCTTTCAAGGAATAGATAAAAATGTTTCATCAGTCAATAGTTCTATTAACCCAAATGTTGGAATTATTAAACCTGATATTTCTTCAGGGTTAATTTATAGGCAGCGTTTAACTTCAAATAATTCATTTAGATTTTTTATGGCTGGTTTAAGCATTAACCATTTCAATACGCCTAATATTGGTCTAATTAATAATTACATTTTACCTATAAGCTCAAATGTCCATGTAGGTTACTTAAATCAACCGTTTAAAAAAGAAATTGGTTTTAGTATAAATTCTAGACTCATTCAACAACAAAATTTTAAAAATACTTATTTTGATGTAAATGCAGAAATTTGCAAATTGGGTTTGATTGCAATTTTTGCAGTTAGGTCAAACACAACAAATAATTTTTTAGATAATACACATTATTTAGGTTTTGGCTTTGGTTATGAAAATGTATATAATGATAATTCATTTAAGGGTGTTTTGAATTACGATTTAAATATTTCAGGTGTTTCCGGTGAATCATCTGGAATATGGGAATTATCTGTGTTTTTAAGCTTTAATAAAGGATGCAGTGGCAATTCATCTAGAAAAAAAGTTTGTAACTATGATGGCTTAGGAAAAGCCCCTCAATTTTAAAAAAAGAATAAATAAAGAATATGAAAAAAGCACTTTTATCTCTAATAATTTTAGCATTTTATTTTAGTGCAAATGCACAAACTAAAAACTCTAAAATAACAAAATCCGCAAAACCTGAAATAGACAAACTTTACGAAAAGTATAAAGACTTAGAAAATATAACATTATACACGCCTCACGGAGAGCTGTATGCAAATGTTTTTATAAATATTAATGACAATGATAAGCCTATTTCTATTACTATTCATGGAGTCTCTAATAACAAACCTGCAATTTCAGAATTCATTTCAAATACTATAAAAATGAAAACAAAACAAGGTTACAAAGTAACTAAAGCGCCTCATGGGTGGGGATTTGGAACTTATGCAGAAGATATTGAGCAAGGATTAGGATGGGTTTATAAAGAAGAACATAGTTTTCAATTAGTAATGAAAAAAGGGAAAATGTATTTTAGGGTAGATGCAGGATGCTGTGAGGAGCCTGAAAAAGGTCCTAGGAAAGATGGTTATACTTGGGAAATAGAGACAGGTGATTCGAGTAGACAAGGTGGAAATAAAGCTTCAAACTTTGATTTCTAATAGAGTTATAAAACTTATCAAAGTATTATAAAAGTTTAAAATAATAACTTTACTATAAAAAGTATAATCAATATAAATTACTTACTTTTATTCTATAAATTAACAACCTATTTAAATCATTTTCACACATGCAAACCATAGACCTACTTAAACAAAAAACAGTATTACCTGAAATAGTATTACCTAATCCATATTTTGATGTAGTTGAGCAGTTTGCCTTAGCTATGCAAAACAGGGATAAGAAAGCTTTGGAGTTTTTGATATCTAAAAAGCAAGCTTCAATGAACTTAAAAGATAAAAAATCTTTTATCAAAAACTACCTGTCTTATTGTAATTTTTTAGAGCAAAAGTATGGTGAAATATATGTTCAAAGTTATAAGGGTGCCTGCGCTGATAAAAAGTGTAATTTTGAAAGTAAAGGAGTTTCATTTTCTATACACTCTTTAAGAATGAATAAGCAGTTATGGAGGTTTAATATAATAGTAGATTTTGATGCAGATAATTGCCTAGAATTAGAGCAATGCTTTGATTTTAGATTAACCAAAACTGAGGTTTAGTAAAGTATAAATTTACCAATAATATTTAAAACAATAATTAATAAAAAAAACCATGAAAAATACTTTAAAATTTACAGCTATATTATCTATATTGATATTATCAAGTTGTTCAAGTCAATTACTCGTTTCTACTGGTGCCAAAGACAACAAACCACTTGTTTTCAATAATGAATACAAGACCGAAAA
>CAMCQX010000209.1 GCA_945876985.1 Chitinophaga pinensis | reverse complement strand
TAATATTGTTGCTCAAAACAGCAGTGCCATAACTACTATTCCAACAATTTTAACCACCAATGTATTGTTAAAAGAAGCTGATGCAATGATTACCAGAAAGCTTACCATTAGCGATAGTTCAGGAGTTACCAAACCAGTAATATTAGGACCAAATGCATTTATAATCAACCATAAATTATTTGATATAAATTATAACGAATACAATGTTCCTTTAAACAATACTGAAATTTGGGAAATTACTAGCAGCTCTATATTTGGACATCCGTTCCATATTCATGATGTGGAATTTAATATTTTATCGGTAAATGGTGTGGCACCTGCAGCAGCACAAGCAGGATGGAAAGATGTAGTATTTGTTCCTGGCAGAACCGGTACAACTCCAGCAGTGGTAAAGTTCATTGCTAAGTTTGATGATTTTGCTGATTCATTGCATCCGTTTATGTACCATTGCCATATATCGTTACATGAAGATGAAGGCATGATGGGACAATTTGTGGTAACAGATAAAAAATCAAGTGGTATCAATAACATTGATAAAAATGCAACTGATTTTAGGGTTTATCCAAATCCTGCAAACGAAAAAATATTCTTTACGTTCAATAATCCAAATGCTAAGGTATATTATGTTTCAATACTAAATATAGTAGGTAAAGCAGTCATGATGTTACCTCGTCCGGAATGGCAAAATGGTATTGATATATCGAACCTTGCAGCAGGAACTTATTTTATTCAATTAACAGATGATGAAACTAAAATTACCACTGTTAAAAAGTTTGTGAAGGAATAGGTTTTTGGGTCACTGAGCTTGTCGAAGTGTTAGCTTCGTTTCGACAGGCTCAACGACCGGATTATCGATAAATCAAAAAAAACAAAATAATGAGAATAAAAATATTTACTTTTTTACTGTTGCTGGTAGCAATCAATACAAAAGCACAGCGAACTACTGTATAAATTATAGCCGATGATTTAAGTGCAGATTAGTTTGGTTTTTTTCCTGGTTATGGCGATACGGTAGATGTACCCAATATTCGCTATTTAGCAAATAAAGGGATTGTATTTACCAATCACATGTCGAACCCAGTTTGCTCTTCTACCCGAACAAGTATTTTAACTGGACGATATAGTTTTAGAACTAAAGTTGGTGGAATTGTTGGTGGTGCTGGAGGTTCTAGTTCTATTGACACAGCAGAAATAAGTATTCCAAAATTATTAAAAGTTCACAATGAAAATATTGGAAAAGCGGATATTGGAAAGTGGCATTTAAATGTTGCAGCTCCCGCAATTAATTTAATGAGTCCATTGAAACTTGGTTACGATCATTTTGAAGGACCATTCATTGGTCAATTACCTAGTTTTATTAATTGGACAAAATATACCAATGGCGTATCAAGTGCAATTACCAATTATGCAACTACTGAAAATATTAACAATGCGGTTACATGGTTAAAAACACAAACCAATAAACCTGTGTTTTTATGGTTGGCATTTAACTCTCCACATGAGCCGCTTCATTTACCACCATTGAGTTTACATAACTATAAAACTTTATCAGGAACTGCCAATGATATTAAGAATAATCCAAAGTCATATTTTAAAGCCATGATACAAGCCATGGACCATGAAATAGGAAGATTATTTGATTCGTTAAAGGCGATGAATAGATTTGATAGCACTGATTTTATTTTTATTGGCGACAATGGAAACACGCCTCGCACAGCACAAATAGCCGATACATCAAAAGCAAAAGGAACGGTTTACCAATATGGTGTTCACACGCCCATGATAATTACAGGTCCAAGTGTGATTAATCCGAATAGAATTTGCAATGCATTAACCAATACAGTGGATTTATTTTCAACGGTGTTAGAATTAAATGGATTTACCAATTGGCAAAATCAAATTCCAGTTAACAAACCTGTAGATAGTAAAAGTTTAATGCCTTTAATTAAAAATATTGGAATTGAAATTAGACCTTGGCAGTTTTGTGAAATTTTCAAATTGCAACATGATTCCTTTGAAGCAAAAGCCATTAAAAATATGGATTACAAACTGATTCATTTTGACTATGGGAAAACTGAATTTTATAACTTAAAAGCTGATCCATTAGAAACCAATAATCTTTCCTATAACTCCATGTCGGTAGATGAAAGAAATAATTACGATTACTTATGTGCCCAATATACTCAATTAACCAACACAAGTGCGGGTTGTACCGTAACGGGAATCAATGAAATGACTAAGACAACTGCTGTAAATATATATCCGAATCCATTTACCAAACACATTCAAATAGAAAATATTAAAGCCAATACTGTTGTTGAATTGTATAATTCAATTGGTGAGAAAATATACGCAGGAACTCAAATTGAATTGCAAGATTTTTCAAACTTAGCAACAGGCATTTACTTTATAAAATTAAAAAATAAATCAATTGCAATTATTAAAGAATAATAACCATGAAAAAAAATACCATCCTATTTACCATTTTATTTTGTAGCATTATTGCAAATGCACAAACAAATCCAGCCATTTTAAACTGGTTACAAAACACCACTGTAACAGGCCGACATTATGTAAAAAATAACTCAACTCCAATAGTTGATGTTGCCATAGCCAATTGTCAAAGTATTAAATACTCGGCAACATCTGTTTATGTTGCAACCAACGGTATTCCAACCTATATTACTGGTCCGTTTCAAGATGGAAATCCAGATTCTGCAAGAAGTCAAAATGCAATTTTTAAATTGCCTTTAAATCCTGTTCAAAACACGGGTGTAGCAACTGCAACAACTGGAGGAAATATAGGATTATTTATAAACGGTGTTGCCTTGTTCGATTACCGTGATGGTGTTTCTTGGAAAAATTCCACAAGTTCTTTGTGCGGTGGACCAATCAAACCACCTTGTATGGGTGATGGTATTTGGAACCGCGATGCAGTAGTTGGTGAAAGAATTGGATTTGACTGTGCAAAAGCGCATCCTGCCATGGGTAATTACCATCATCATCAAAGCCCAAGTGCATTTAGTTTAGATTTAAAAGTTATTTCAGATGTTTGCACTCTTTATGCAGCAGATGGTTTATATGCCATTGATTCAAGTAAACATTCACCATTAATTGGTTTTGCATATGATGGTTTTCCTATATACGGAGCATATGCTTATAAAAATGCAGATGGAACAGGAGAAATTACAAGAATGAAAAGTAGTTATACTTTAAGAAATATGACTACCAGAACAACCAATGCAAGTGGAACTACTGTAACTGCTGGTCCTATCGTAAGCTCTACTTATCCCTTAGGATATTTTAGAGAAGACTATCAATACAATGTTCCAGCTAGTTCATCTCAAGATTATTTAGATTCACACAATGGTCGTTTTTGTATAACACCCGAATATCCAAATGGAATTTACTGCTATTTTGCTACTGTAGATCAGAATTGGAATTCGGCTTATCCATATGTAGTTGGCCCAACATTTTATGGTATAAAATCTGCTACAAAAGTTACCTCAATTACAGAAACATTTACTACATACACTCCTGGTGGAAACACTGGAATAAATAAAAATGAATTAGAAGAATCAAAAATCAATGTTTTTCCTAATCCAGCAAAAGATTTTATTGCCATTCAATTAAATCAACTAACAAAAAATAATATTGACATAGAGCTTTATGATTTAACAGGAAGATTGATACAAAAAACAGTTTTATTTCAAGGAAGTACCATTGTAAACTTTGACACCAGAACCTTATATGAAGGAACTTATTTAATTAAGATCATTGACAATGGCAATGTGGTTTCAAAAAAAATAATGATTTCAAAATAAAAACATAATCAATGAATTTATCTTTCAAAATTTCCATTGCCTTGGCAATAATTTATTTATCAGCAAATAAAGTAAAAGCTCAGTATAACGACCTAAAAGTTCCTGCAACTATTACGGGTACTGATTACAATTTAGTTTTGAAAGATACTTTTGTACAATTTAAAACCGGTAATCAAACCATTACTGGTGGAATAAACGACAATAATTTTTGGGGTCCAACTTTAATTATGACCAAAGGTGATGCGGTTAAAATGAAAGTTACCAATAAACTAAATGACTCCACCACTATTCATTGGCATGGCATGCACTTAGCTCCTATTATGGATGGTGGGCCACATCAAATAATTCCTCCTGGAACTGTTTGGGAGCCTTATTGGACTGTAAAAAACCAAGCTGCAACACTTTGGTATCACC
>CAMCQX010000208.1 GCA_945876985.1 Chitinophaga pinensis | reverse complement strand
TCTAATTCTCCAATCAAACCACTTCCAATGATATCATAAGTATTTTCAGTGGCTATTAACTCAAAGGCTACTTCTTCGTATGGATGCACTTCATGCAATCTTTGAATAATTTTATTTTGTAAATAAATGGGAAACATAGTTTCAAACCTAATTTCATTTTCAGTATGTCTTTTGTCTTTTTCGCCAATAAAAGGTTTTGCGAATTCATTGGCTTTAAAAGTTCCAAATCCTTTTTGACTAAATCCACAATCCGAATAATTTCCTATATGTCCAGCTCCAACTTCAAATAATGCATTTTGAACGTTTTCAAAATGTGAAGCAGGAACATATGTAATTAATTTTTTGAAAATTGAATTTTTAGGCGCAAGAACTTTGGTGTTTTTCAGACCTAATTTCTCTGCAATTTTACCATTTACACCATTGCTCACATTGTCCAAATTAGTATGAACGGCATAGATAGCAATATCGTTTTTAATGGCTTTTATAATTACCCGTTCCACATAATTTTTACCATTTATTTTTTTTAAACCGCTAAAAATAATTGGATGATGAGCGATGATCATATTGCATTTATTTACAATTGCTTCCTCCACCACATCTTCGGTACAATCTAAAGTGATAAGTATATTTGAAATTTCTAAGTCCTTATTTCCAGTAATTAAGCCACTGTTATCATAACTTTCCTGTAACTGACTAGGTGCATAGTTTTCAAATATATTTATAATATCATTTACTATCATTATTGGCAAAATTAAGATAAATTTTGAATTTTGAATGTTGAATTTTGGATTATTTTTAAATAGTAGCTGACATTTAGTATTGAGGAATTGGTAATATGAAATAAATTTTTCAATCTTTTAGTCTTTCAAATTTCCCAATCTTTCAATTTTTTTTAATAAAATTTCTCTGCCATACTGACATAATTTATATATATTTGCAGCTTTAATTTAGCATATTATTATAAAAAATGAAAGGCGTAATTGCAGATACAGCACAAGAAAGTGCTACAAGAAACTTATATATTGAAACCTATGGCTGTGCTATGAATTTAGCTGACAGCGAAGTGGTTGCTTCTATTATGGCAACTAAAGGTTTTAAAACTACCAATGATATTCAAGAAGCGGATGTAGTTTTTGTAAATACCTGTTCCATTCGCGATAATGCTGAAGCACATGTTTGGGGAAGATTACGTGAAATAAAACACCAAAAGAAAACCAATCCAGGAATGATTGTAGGTGTTTTGGGTTGTATGGCTGAAAGATTGAAAACGCAGTTTTTAGAAAAAGAACAAATTATAGACATTGTAGTTGGTCCTGATGCTTACCGCGATATTCCTCGTTTAATAGAACAAGTGGAAGATGGGCAAAAAGCAATGAATGTGCTTTTAAGCAGAGAAGAAACTTATGCTGAAATAGTTCCCGTTAGGTTAAGTAGCAATGGTGTTTCGGCTTATATTAGCATTATGCGCGGTTGCGATAATATGTGTTCATTTTGTGTAGTTCCTTTTACTCGCGGACGTGAACGTAGCCGTGAGCCTGAATCAATAATTAAGGAAGCGCAAGAATTATACAATCAAGGGTACAAAGAAGTAACACTTTTAGGTCAAAATGTAGATTCTTATAAAATGGAAAATGAGCAAAATGAAGTAGTTTTTACTTTTGCTCAATTATTGGAAAAAGTAGCTCAAATAGCACCAGATTTAAGGGTGCGTTTTACTTCATCGCATCCAAAAGACATTACCGATGAAGTGCTTTATACCATCAAAAAATACGATAATATTTGTAATTATATTCATTATCCAATGCAATCGGGAAATACCCGTGTATTAAATATGATGAATAGAACTTACGATAGAGATTGGTTTAAAATGCGTTTGGATAAAATTAGGGAAGTAATTCCTGATTGTGGAATTTCAACAGATATTATTACGGGTTTTTGTACTGAAACCGAAGAAGAACATCAAGATACATTGACCATGTTTGATTACGGTAAATTTGATTTTGCTTTCATGTACAAATACAGCGAAAGACCAGGAACATTAGCAGCTCGCAGGTATGCAGATGATATTCCAGAAGAAGTGAAAGGACGTAGGTTAACGGAAATTATAGATTTACAGCATAGAAATAGCATTATTAAAAACACCAGTGAAATTGGTAAAACCCATATTGTTTTAATTGAAGGCGAATCAAAAAAATCGGATTTGGATGCTAAAGGACGCAATGACCAAAATAAAATTGTGATTTTTCCAATTGAAAATTATAAAAAAGGTCAATATGTAAAAGTTTTAATTGAACGTGTAACCATTACTAGTTTAATTGGTAAAATAGTAGAGGAAGTTAAATTTTAAGAGCCATTAAAAAAAATGAACATACAGGATATTAAACAACGATTTGAAATAATTGGTAATTCGCCATTGTTAAATTATGCATTGCAAACCGCTACTAAAGTGGCTCCAACCGATATTACTGTTTTAATCAATGGTGAAAGTGGAGTAGGGAAAGAAGCTTTTTCAAAAGTAATACATTCATTAAGTTCCCGAAAACATGGGCCATTTATAGCGGTGAACTGTGGCGCCATTCCTGAAGGAACCATTGATTCTGAATTATTCGGACACGAAAAAGGTTCGTTTACCGGTGCACTCGATACCCGCAAAGGATATTTTGAAACGGTAAGTGGTGGAACCATTTTTTTAGACGAAGTGGGGGAGTTGCCTTTAGAAACTCAATCGCGCTTATTACGAATTTTGGAAAGTGGTGAATTTATAAAAGTGGGTTCTTCTAAAACTCAAAAAACCGATGTGAGGGTTATTGCGGCTACCAACAGAGATTTGCTGGATTATTCATCGCAAGGAAAGTTCAGAGAAGATTTATATTATCGTTTATCAACTGTTCCTATTCGTGTTCCGCCATTGCGAGAGCGCAAAGAAGATATTAATTTATTGTTCCGTAAATTCAGTGCCGATTTTTCGGAAAAATACAAATCAAAACCAGTCATATTAGATGCAGAAGCGCAAAATATTTTAGCAGCATATCGATGGCCAGGAAATATCCGTCAGCTTAAAAATATTGCGGAGCAATTATCGGTTTTAGATGAAGATAAAAATGTAAATGCATTTGAACTAACGCAAGTTTTACCAACCGATAGGCCACGTTTACCAGCATTGTTGGGTAACACTGCCGATGCAAACCACATGAGTGAACGCGATATTTTTTATAAAGTATTGTTTGAGCTGCGCAAAGATTTAAGCGATTTAAAAGGCGTGGTTTTTGAAATGATGCAAAATGGAAAATCTAGCATGAGTGCTGAAGATTTTGGCATGAAACAAAATGAAAATATGAACAGTATTTTTAGTCCAGGTATGTACCAAAATAGCAGCAATCAATCTAATAATTTAAATCCAAATCATCAAGGATTTTCAAAACCAAATATCATTGATATTCCTGTAATTCAAAATCCAGAACCCGAAAGTTTATCCATAGAACACAAAGAAATAGAATTGATAAAAAAAGCATTGGATAAATACCGTGGCCGCAGAAAAAAAGCCGCCAATGAATTGGGTATTTCTGAACGCACCTTATACCGAAAAATTAAACAATACGACTTGGAAGATTAGTGGAAAATTCGAAATTCTAATTAACAAATTCGAAATAATAAATTCGAAATTCGAAAAAATGCGATGTTTGAATCTAAAGCCTTGAAAGGACAATTACATCGAATTCTATCATTCGAAATTCATCATTAAAAATTAATTTTTTACTTTCGAATTTTGAATTTCCTGCTTCGGATTTCAATATTTATTATTCGATTTTAGATTTTCGAATTTCGTGCTTTGTGCTTCGTCCCGATGAATCGGGATCGAATTTTATTTTTCGATTTCTTTCTTTTATAATCCAAAAAACTATATTCGATTTTTAAATAAAAATAAAATAAATGAATTTCAAAATTTTAATAGCCATTTCTTTATTGTACATCAGTTGTAACAATGCTCCTTCAAACATTACTTTAGCAAATGAGGAAGAGAAAGAATATAACAGTGATGGGATGGAAGAAGACCTAAAAGGTAGAGACGAATGGATGAAAAACATGTTGGCAAATCCTACCACAGGTGAAATTCCAAAAGGAATTAGGAACATGGAATTGGCATTTGCCAATCAATTACCTCAGTTTAATGTGGCTTTGAATAAAACCAATAATATGGGTTTTTGGAGCCAGCGCGGTCCTTATAATATTGGTGGCAGAACACGTGCCATA
>CAMCQX010000207.1 GCA_945876985.1 Chitinophaga pinensis | reverse complement strand
ATAAAAAATATGGGAGTGTCAATAGATTATATAGCAATATTTATACAGTTTTTAGTAGGATTTGGGTTTGTAGCGCTGGTAATGGCGGTAACACATTATGTTGGTCCTAAGCGTAAAACGTCTGATAAATTAGAAATTTTCGAGTGTGGAATTGACAGCCAAGGAAATGCTCGTTTACCCTTTTCAATCAAGTATTTTTTAACTGCTATTTTGTTCGTTATGTTCGATGTGGAAGTAATATTTATGTATCCTTGGGCTGTAAACTTTAAAGAGTTAGGAAGTTCAGGATTTATAGAAATGTTAATTTTTATAGGAACATTACTAATTGGATTTGCATATATCATTAAAAGAGGCGCTTTAAAATGGGAATAAACATCGTTTCCAAATCATTTAATTAACCGCCTAAATCAAAAAATAGAATAATGTCAGATATAAAAATTGTACAAGCACCACCCAATATAGAAGGACCGGGATTTCAAGCAACTTCATTAGACAAGATAATAGGACTTGCCAGGGCAAATTCACTTTGGCCACTTCCTTTTGCCACTTCATGTTGTGGAATTGAGTTCATGGCTACCCTGGGTTCAAATTACGATTTAGCTCGTTTTGGTTCTGAACGCATCAGTTTTTCGCCACGCCAAGCCGATGTTTTATTGGTAGCGGGAACCATTTCAAAAAAAATGGGTCCTGTTTTAAAACAAGTTTATTTGCAAATGGCAGAACCACGTTGGGTAATTGCCATTGGTGCTTGCGCTTCTAGCGGTGGAATTTTTGATACTTATTCAGTTTTACAAGGAATTGATAAAGTAATTCCTGTAGATGTTTATGTTCCTGGCTGTCCTCCTCGCCCTGAACAAATTATAGATGGTATTGTGAAATTACAAGAAATTGTAAAAAACGAATCGTTACGAAGAAGAGAATCGGAAGAATATACAGCACTTTTAGGAAGTTACGGAATTCAATAATGGTACAAATAGATAATCAATATATTTTAACAGAATTGCAAGACAAATTTGGTGAAAGAATTTACAATTCTTATGAACCTTATGGCTTGTTAACAATAGAATTAGATAAGAACAGTATAAAAGAAGTATTACAATTTTTATACAATCACAAAGAATTACAAATGCAATTTTTAACAGATGTTTGTGGCATTCATTATCCGCAAATTGTTGGTAAAGAATTGGGAGTAGTTTACCATGTTCATAGTTTAATAAATAATATTCGTTTGCGCATCAAATGTTTTATGCCAATTGAAAATCCTGCTATTGATTCAGCTACATTTTTATTCAGTTCTGCCAATTGGCAAGAACGTGAAACATTCGATTTTTATGGTATTATTTTTATTGGACATCCAAATTTAAAGCGCATTTTAAATGCCGATGAAATGGATTATTTTCCCATGAGAAAAGAATATCCATTAGAAGATGGAACTAGAACAGACAAAGACGATAGTTATTTTGGACGATAAGAACCTTTGGGTTTTAAATGATATAAACTAAATGATTGAATCATTAGAATTAAATACAAAAAGCGAGAAAGAAGATTATAATATCTTAAATCTTGGACCAACTCATCCTGCTACACATGGTGTTTTTCAAAATATTTTGAAAATGGATGGGGAAATTATTCACGAAACCACTTCCACAATTGGTTATATTCACCGTGCATTTGAAAAAATTGCTGAGCATAAACCATTTTATCAAATTACTACTTTAACCGATAGATTGAACTATTGTTCTTCGCCCATCAATAATATGGGTTGGCACATGACAGTAGAAAAATTATTGGGTGTAGAAACTCCTAAACGCGTTGATTACATGCGTGTGATTATCATGGAATTTGCCCGAATTGCCGATCATTTGGTTTGTAATTCTATTATTGGTGCTGATACTGGAGCGTTAACAGGTTTTACTTATGTGTTCCAATGGCGCGAAAAAATTTATGATATTTTTGAAGAAGTTTGTGGCGCTCGTTTAACAACTAATATTGGTAGAATTGGTGGGATGGAAAGAGATTTTAGTCCTGCATGTATGAAAAAAATGCACGATTTCTTAAATGATTTCCCTAAATATTTTGATGAATTCACCTTGTTATTAGAACGCAACAGAATTTTCATGGAAAGAAATATTGGCGTTGGACCAATCAGTGCTGAGCGTGCTTTAAATTATGGCTTTACCGGTCCTAACTTACGCGCTGCTGGCGTTGATTACGATGTGAGGGTCATGAATCCTTATAGTTCTTACCAAGATTTTGATTTTATGATTCCATTGGGAACGCAAGGCGATACTTATGATCGTTTTGTAGTTCGTCAGCATGAAATAAGAGAAAGTTTAAAAATCATCAAACAAGCTTTAAATAATATTCCTGAAGGTAAGTTTTTTGCCGATGTACCAGATTTCTTTTTACCTCCAAAAGAAGAAGTTTATAACAACATGGAAGCTTTAATTTTCCATTTTAAAATAGTAATGGGCGAGGCAACAGTTCCTGTTGGTGAAGTGTACCATTCGGTAGAAGGAGGAAATGGCGAACTTGGTTTTTATATGGTGAGCGATGGTGGAAGAACGCCATACAGATTACATTTCCGCAGACCATGTTTTGTTGCTTATCAAGCTTATCCCGAAATGATAAAAGGCTCTATGCTTTCTGATGCAATTTTAACCATGAGTAGCATGAACGTAATTGCTGGTGAATTAGACGCGTAATCCCGATGTATCGGGAATGAATTATGAATTATGAATTATGAATTTTGAATGAGGTTATTCAATGTTTTATATTCATTTACTATACAAAAATAATTTAAAAAGAAAAGAAGTTTTGAATAATTCAACATTCAAAATTTAACATTCAAAATTTAAAAAGATGAGTGAAATAAAATTCGATGATAATTCGCTTGCACTCGTGCAAAGTATCATTAAACGTTATCCAGAAGGAAAACAAAAGTCGGCATTATTACCATTATTGCATTTGGCACAAGCTGAATTCGATGGTTGGTTAAGTGTGCCTGCCATGGATTATGTAGCTTCATTGCTAAATATTCAACCAATTGAAGTGTATGAAGTAGCTTCATTTTACAGCATGTTTAATTTAAAACCTGTAGGTAAATGTTTAATTGAAGTTTGTAGAACAAGCTCATGCTGGTTGCGTGGTGCAAACGAAATCGTTGACCATATTGGAAATAAATTAGGCATCAAACCTGGTGAAACTACTGCTGATGGAAAGTTTTCTTTAAAAACAGTAGAATGTTTGGGTAGTTGCGGTACCGCACCCATGTTACAAATTGGCGATAAATTCCATGAAGATTTAACTTTTGATATAGTAGATTCGTTAATTAACGAATGGAGCAATAAAACTGAACATAGTAAATACTTAGACGTAAATACTTTTAGAAAAAACTAAAATTCAGCCACTAATTAATACAGATTTAAATATGGATTTGATAAAAAAATGTGATAACAAAAGTATTATTTTATAACAAAATCTGTGGCTAGAAATAAATAGAAATGAGTAAAAAAATATTATTAGAACATATCAACGTTCCCGGAATTGAAACATTGGAAGTTTATCGCTCAAAAGGCGGTTACTCTTCGGTGGAAAAAGCTTTAAAAACAATGACGCAAGAATCCATTGTAGAAGAAGTAAAAAAATCAGGATTACGTGGTAGGGGTGGAGCTGGATTTCCAACTGGAATGAAATGGAGTTTTTTGGCGAAGCCAGAAGGCGTTGCTCGTTACCTCGTTTGTAATGCCGATGAAAGTGAACCTGGTACTTTTAAAGACAGGTATTTAATGGAAAAAATTCCTCATTTATTAATTGAAGGAATGATTACTTCTAGCTTTGCTTTGGGAGCCAATACTTCTTATATTTATGTAAGAGGTGAGTATTTCTATATTATCAAAATTCTTGAAAAAGCCATTGATGATGCATACAAAGCTGGTTTGTTAGGAAAAAATATTTTAGGAACTGAATACAATTTGGATTTACATGTTCATGCTGGTGCTGGTGCATATATTTGTGGTGAAGAAACTGCTTTACTTGAAAGTTTAGAAGGTAAACGTGGAAATCCAAGAATTAAACCTCCATTTCCAGCTATTGCCGGATTATATGCTTGCCCAACTATTGTAAATAATGTAGAAACTTTAGCCGCTGTTCCTTCCATTGTAAATAATGGTGGCGAATGGTATGCTGGTATTGGAATTGGTCGTTCTACTGGAACTAAATTAATTTCAGCATCTGGGCATATCAATAAACCTGGTGT
>CAMCQX010000206.1 GCA_945876985.1 Chitinophaga pinensis | reverse complement strand
GGTTTAAATAATACTGACTTTGTAGTGGGTAGGGTTGAAAATTTAAAAGAAGAATTTCATTTTATTTTGAGTAGGGCAGTGGCACCTATGGAAACACTTTACCGCTGGACGCAAGATTACATAGCCGAAGATTGTTTTAATTCAAAACTCAACGGCTATTTATTATTAAAAGGTGGTGATTTAAATGAAGAAATTAAAGAATTAAAGCGATTGAATGCTAAATTATATGTTCAAACCGCTGACTTAAGTACTTTTTTTGAAGGGGAGTTTTTTGAAACAAAACAATTGGTTTACATTTTCAAAAACTAATTGCTTTAAGTTTTTTTTAAAATTTTTCCAATAACAAACGAACAAACTCAACGACTAATGTCATTGAGCTTGTCGAAATGTTTATTTACTATTCTGGTTGATTGCTTCAATCAATTTTTCTTTTTCTATTAAGCCTAAATGTTTCCATACTTCAACACCATTTTTATACATGATAAACAATGGAATTGATTCTACTTTTAAAGTGGTAGCTAATTCGCTGTTTACATCTACATCTATTTTTTCAACCTTTACTTTGTCTTGCATGGTGGTTGATATTTCTTCAAGCATTGGTAACATTTTTTTGCAAGGTGCGCACCATTCCGCATTGAAATCAATCAACACTAATTTGTTTGATTTGGTTAATTCCTCAAATTGTTGAAGACTCATTCCTGCTTGTTTTGGAGCGGCCCCATCGGTGGTTTCAGGTAAATTATTGTTACGCCATTGCATCATTCCGCCATCTAATTCATATACTTCTTTAAAACCATCGTTGCGCATTTTTTTACCTGCCGATGAACTTCTTCCACCACTTAAACAATATACTAAAACAGGTTTCGATTGATCAAGGGTTGAAATTTGTTTGTCAAAATCATTGCCATTCCAGTCAAAATTTTGTGCGTTTTGAATATGTCCGCCTTCAAATTCTTCAGGTGAACGAACATCAATAATTGTTACAGTTGGTAAATCAGTTATTTTCTTTGAAAATTCAGTGGCAGAAAGGTTGCTTTTGTATTTTTGAGATTGTCCGTTTGAACAGCTGCTCAATAAAATAGTAAGTATTGAAATGCTTATAAATAAGTAATTTTTCATTTGTTTTTTTAAGAGTTTTGTTTAATTATTTGTGCTAAGTTATTGGATGAAACTACTCCAGATTGACGCCATTTTATTTCACCATTTTTAAATAAAATAAGGGTTGGAACGCCTTGTATTTGGAATGTATTTGCTACTTGTTGGTTTTTATCTAATTTAAAACAAATGACACTCAATTATCTATGGTTTTTAAATTGATTACTAACAATCAAATCTTTGCTACCAGCAGTATAAATATAAAATCCTTCACCCGATTTTACACCTAAATTACCAGCAGTTACCATGTTAACTAATAAAGGAGATGGAGCATATCGATGATCACCCAAACCTTCATGCAAAACATTCATAATTGCAAGGCAAACATCTAAACCAATAAAATCGGCTAATTGTAAAGGTCCCATTGGATGTGCCATGCCTAATTTCATCACTGTATCAATAGATTCAACTGAACCAACACCTTGTTGTAAACAGAAAATTGCTTCATTGATCATTGGCATCAAAATTCTATTTGCTATAAAGCCCGCATAATCATTGGCCAAAGCCGGAATTTTTCCAACTGCTTTTGAAAGTGTTAAAATTGTTTCGGTAACTTCTTCGCTGGTTTTAAAACCATTAATTATTTCTACCAATTTCATTACAGGCACTGGATTCATAAAATGCATTCCAATAACATGCGTTGGACGTTTGGTTACACTTGCAATTTTGGTAATAGAAATAGAAGAAGTGTTAGACGCTAATATGGTGTGAGCAGGGCAAATTTCATCCAATTGTTTAAAAATATCTAATTTAATAGCCATGTTTTCACTTGCCGCTTCTACTACTAAATCTGCATGGCTTGCAGCATCTTTTAAGTTAGTATAGGTAGTAATATTAGTTAAAGTTGCAGTTTTGTCGGCTTCAGAGATCAAACCTTTTGTAACTTGTCTGTCTAAATTTTTACCTATGGTAGCAATTGCTTTTTGTAAAGCAACCTCATTTACATCTATTAAGTTTACTTGGTAGCCAAATTGAGCAAAAGTATGCGCAATACCATTTCCCATTGTACCTGAACCAATTACTGTAATATTTTTCATTTTGTTATTTTATTTAGTGAATTTTAATGGGGCAAATCTATTAAACACTTGCGCTTTATCAAACTTTAAATTTTTATAGTTTGCTATTTTATATCAAATATATTCCAATAATTTATACTTAAAAATTTGTTAAACTTATTTTATTTTTTCTTCTAGTGTAGTTTTTTCTTAATTTTACCGCCAAATAAAACAATTACACATGCGTATTTTAAAAATTTCGACCATTATTTTATTATCAAGTTTAAGTTTTATTGCCTTGGCACAAAAAGGGAAAGATAAAGCTAAAAGCAATTTAGAAGCTAGTTCTGAAAAATCGACATTAGGACATTCAATTACGGTAACTATAAAAGGTTATCAAAATAAAATGTTTTACCTTGGTTATTACTTTGGCGATAAGCAATATTTGAGAGACAGTGCCATTACTGATGCTAAAGGTAAAATGAATTTTTCGGGACCAGGAAAACTAGAAGGTGGTGTGTATTTAATAGCTACTGCCGACAAATCGCTATTGTTCGATTTTATAGTAACTGAACAAGTATTTAGTTTAGAAACTGATACCAATTCATTAATAGAAAACATGGTTGTTAAAGGTTCGTACGAAAATGAAGTGTTTTTTAAATACAATCAATTTTCGGCAAATATTGGCAAACAAGCCAACGAATTAGAAAATAAAATTAAAGCTGCTAAAGAAGCTATGAATACTGCCGAAGAAGATAAATTAATGGATACTTACCGCAGTTTGATGAAGGATTTAACAGCTGAAAGGAAAGTTATTTTGGAAAACAATCCTACCACTTTAATTAGTAAAGTATTTAGAATGATGCAAGAAATAGATGTTCCTCCTGCTCCCAAAAATGAGAAAGGTGAAATTACTGATTCTAACTTTCAGTATAATTATTACAAACAACATTACTTCGATAATTTTGACTTTTCGGACGATAGAATTACAAGAACACCAATCTTTTTTCCAAAGTTTGAAACTTTTATGTTAAAAGTAGTTCCACAAATTCCCGATAGCATCAATGAAACCGCTGATAAAGTTTTAAAATTAGCGGAAAAAGGCAAAGAGAACTTTAAATTCTGCCTGTTTTGGACAACCAATTATTACGAATCATCGCAATACATGGGAATGGATGCTGTTTTTGTTCATTTAATTGATAATTATTATGCAAAAGGAAAAGCTTATTGGGTTGATAGTTTGCTAATTTGGAAAATGAAAGATAGGGTTGAAAAACTTAGACATAATTTAATAGGTGCTAAAGTTAAAAACTTAACAATGTTGGATACCAATGGACAATATCATAGTCTTTATAACATGGATTCCAAATATACTTTGGTAATATTTTGGAGCGCTACTTGCGGACATTGTAAAGAGGAAATGCCTAAAATAGCTGAGGCTTATAAAGACTTAAATAAAGAAATAATTGCGCAGAACAATATCATCAATTTAAAAAATAAAGGAGCTAAAATATTGAAACCAACATTGCCGTTAAATTTTGATTTATTTCCTGTAAGTATGACCGAAACGGTAGAAGAGTGGAAGAAATATTTAATAGAACAAAAATTCCCTTGGAAATTGAACTTATATGATCCTTTGAACGAAACTAATTTCCGCCAATATTATGATGTTTATAGCACTCCTGTTTTATATATTATTGACAAAAACAAAAAGGTAATTGCTAAACGAATTGCTGCTGAAAAAATAAAAAGTTTTATAGAAGATTATGAAAAAGATGGTTCTGGACTTTTAAAGAGACAAAAATAAAATTATTAAAAGCTGCATCGTAAATGGTGCGGCTTTTTTTATATTTAATTAATATTTTTGAAATAGGGAAGGGTTAGTAGATTCAATAATTTAACTAGTGCTTATGTTAAAAATGAATCCATTTTATTCTAAATTTTTAAAAATAATATTTATTTGAAAATTTGTTTCTCCTTTTATCAGGCAGACACATACATATTGGGCAGACACATACATATTAGGCAGACACATACACATTGGGCAGACACATAGGTCTGCCCCTACGGTTAATTCAATCAATCTTTCAATCTTTAAAATATATACCGTGCTTCCATGCTGCC
>CAMCQX010000205.1 GCA_945876985.1 Chitinophaga pinensis | reverse complement strand
ATACTTACGAATGCGATTTAGGAAACGGTTGGGAAGACCAAGATATTTATAACGACCCAGAAACAGTTAGGCAACAAGCGCTTAAAATGGGTGCTAATCTGTTACAATATGCATTTATCCAATAATTTTTTATTTATAAATTAATTGTCAAACATTCGTATTCATTGAATTTTTCTTGAATTTAAAAAAAAATTACAATAAAATGTTGTTTTGTAAATGATAATTTTATAAATATGCATTTTATAAAACTAAACAAAAACTAAACAAATACAAAAATGAAAAACAAATTTTTACAAATTTCGATGCTAGCTTTAGCAGCTGCATCATTAACATTTGCTAGCTGTAGCAAAGAGTCAACAACTACAAGTACAACTCCAGTTGTTAATGAAATAAGTGTTCCTGAAACAAACACTTCAATGCTTAACAAATATACAGGTACAAAATGTCCACCCTGTGGAAGTTGGGGTTGGGATATGGCAGTAGAATTGATTGATTATTCAAAAACAAATGCAATTTATGTTGGAACTTTTAGTCAAAATTTTGTTGCTGAAGGTTTTATTACTACAACTGCCACTACTTGGGACAAAGCATTAACTGGTTCAAGTTTAGGTTATCCTACTTTTGCAGTAAATAATGTTGCTCAACTAGATAGAACTTCTTCAGGTGTGAATACTACTTCAGAAAAAGCAAAATGTAAAGCAGTTATTGATGCTCATAAAGTTGCACCTGTAATGGCAAATGTAGGTTTTACAACTTCATGGGCTCAAGATGCAGATGGGTTTTGGACAATAACAATTAATTCAAGAACTAAGTTTTTTAAAGATAATTCTGGTGAATTTTATTTAGGTTGCTATTTATTAGAAGACAAAGCTAAAGGTAATCAAACTGGACATGTGCCATCAATAAATGCTGAACATCATCATGTTTTGAGACAAGCAATTGGTGGATTAGATTATGGTGAATTAATTTCTTCAGGAGCTGTAACATCTGGAAAATCTATTGAAAAAACATTTTCTTCTTTTATACTTAAAACTTATGTAAAAGAAAATATGGAAGTATTATTTGTAATTTGGAAGAAAAATGGAACTAAATATGAATTTGTAAATGCAAGTTCAAATCAAAAATAAATAAATTCAAAAACTTTTCAAAAAGCTACTTGTTTTAAAAGCAAGTAGCTTTTTTTATTTAAAAATGAATATAATTGCTCTTTTAAAATACCGTAAGTAAACATGATTACTCCACTTCAATTAGTATCAATCACCGATTTTATTTTAGGAACTTTATGCCTTTTTTTAGCTGGAGCACTTTATGGAAAAAGTCAAGATTTTTCATTCTCAAAACCTTCTTCTAAGTTGGTGTTGTTTATATTTTTTGTTGGATTGGCAGCATTCATGGGCGGATTAGACCACGGTTTTTTTCAACCCATTGATCAGCGTTTTATTCCAACCACTTTAACTTATTTGTGCATTGCATTGGCAACTTACTTTTTGTTTGAATATACCATTCAAACATTTTTTAGTGAAAAAACAGGTAAAATACTTTCAATTATTGCATACTTACAATTGGTAATTTTTGTGGTAAGTTCATTTTTGTTGCATAATTTTTTATTAGTAATTGCTAATTATTCTCCCATACTTATTTTATTTTTTACCTTAAATATCATCCACTTAAAAAGTAAAAAAGGGAATTTATATTTTATAATAACTTGTATCACTATCATCATTGCAACATTGGTTCAAACATTTGGTTTTCAATTTTCATTATTCTTAAATGCAGAAACTATGTATCATACCATTGCCATGATTGCTTACGTGGTTTTTTATTTTGGAGTGTCAGAAATTTTAAAAAAAGAACAAAAATCCTAGTTGTTAAAACAATTCCAATTGTTCCTTTAATAACCTAAAAGATTTGCGGTGATAAGGGGTAATGCCAAATTTTTCGATACCTGCTCGGTGCTTTAAAGTGCCATAACCTTTGTTTTCGTTCCAGGCATAATTCGGAAATTCTTCGTGGTATTTTAACATCAATTCATCTCTGTGAGTTTTTGCCAAAATAGAAGCAGCCGCAATACTTTGATATTTGGCATCACCTTTTATGATGCATATATGCGTTAATTTTTGATATGGAATAAACCGATTGCCATCAATGATGAGGTGAGCTGGTTTTATTGATAATCCATCAACGGCTTTATGCATACTTAAAAAGGAAGCTTTTAAAATATTTACTTGGTCTATTTGCTCGTTGGAATAACTAGCTACCGCCCAAGCCAACGCTTTTTCTTCAATTTCAAAACGCAATTCTTCGCGCTGTTTATGCGTTAATTTTTTTGAATCGTCTAAGTACTTAATGCGTTTATTTTTATCTAAAATTACCGCTGCAGCATAAACTGGTCCGGCCAAACAGCCACGTCCGGCTTCATCGCAACCAGCCTCCAAAACTTCAGTTTGGTAAAATTTTATTAATGTCATTTAGTTAGGTAATATCAATTAGTCAATAGAAATTGTTGAATTTATTTTGGAAAGTTTTTTCATTATTTTAATAGCTGCTTATTTAAAATAAATTACAGGAAATATAATAACATAAATAAAAAAAACATTGTTAAAAATACATATAAAATGATGGAGTGAATTTAATAAAACAATTTTTGTGTTTACTAAGGTTATAAATATAATAGTTCCAGAGGAACGAAACATTTTGTACCCACCAGTTTTAACTGGTGGCAAAGTAAATAAACATTATAAAACCTCCAAATCTGAGCACAATGCCTTCGGCATTGTGCTCAGATTTGGAGGTTTTAATTGAAAAAAGTATTTGTTTTTCAACGGGTTAAAACCCGTTGTTTCAAAATATTTCGTTCCTACGGAACTTCTATTTTGCAAATACCTCACTAAAAATATTTTTATTGAAAATTGATTTGATTTGCTATTTTTACTAAAATAAAAATTAATTTTTTAACTTACTCTTTAGTAAAGTATTTCGTCTATTAAAGCTTGAAATTCGTTGGCAGTTTTGAGTTCCTTTTTTTGCTTTGCAATTTGTAAACCCTTTTCTAAATACAAAAGCGCTTTTTCATTTTCACTTTTTTCCATCCAAAAAACTCCCAATTGATATAAATTAGGTACATGATTTTCGTCAAGCAGAAATACAGTATTTAGTTGTTTTAGCGCTTTGTCAAATTGGCTAAGTCCTTTATACTCCATTGCCAAGGCATAATTTAAAAAAATATCTTGTGGCGTTTCATCAAGCATTTCTTGCAGTTTTTCTAATCTGTTATTTTGCATTAGGCTAAAAACATTTTTTAGGTAATTTTGCGGCTCTTTAAAACAACAAAATTATTTTATATGAAAATATTAGTTTGTGTAAGCAATGTGCCTGACACCACAACAAAAGTAATATTTACTGAAAACAATACCCAATTTAATACTGCGGGCGTTCAGTTTATTATTAATCCTTACGATGAATTGTCGTTAACTCGTGGTTTAGAATTAACAGAAAAATTAGGTGGAACAGTTACTGTTATAACAGTTGGTTTGGCCGATACAGAAGCAAGTATTAGAAAAGCTTTAGCCATAGGCGCTACCGATGCAGTTAGAATAAATGCAACTCCAACAGACGCGTATTTTGTTGCAGAGCAAATAGCAGCTTATGCCAAAGATCAAAACTTTGATTTAATATTTACAGGCCGTGAAAGCATTGATTATAATGGCGGACAAGTTTGTGGTTTATTAGCAGAAATGTTAGGTTTACCTTCGGTAAATGTAATTACTAACATAGAAATAGAAGGAACTACTGCAAATGTAGAACGTGACATTGATGGCGGAAGAGAAAAATTAACTGCAAGTTTGCCTTTGGTGGTTAGCGCTCAAAAAGAATTAACAGAACCAAGAATTCCAAACATGCGTGGAATTATGGCTGCAAGAACCAAACCTTTAACTGTGGTAGAACCAATAGCAATTGAAGCTACAAGTGCCTCAGTTGGCTTTGAATTACCAGCTTCTAAAGGTTCCGTAAAATTAATTTCGGTAGAAGATGCAGGAACATTAATTGGCATTTTACACAACGAAGCAAAAATTATCTAAAAAAGCTTCTGGCCTCTAGCTCCTGGCTCCTGGCAAGAAAATATAAGTTTCACAATTAAAAAAAATTGCCATAGGCTAGCTACTAGCTGCCAGAGGCCTTACATAAAAAAAATGAATATATTAGTATTTGCAGAACAAATTGATGGTAGCTTTAAAAAGTCAGCTTTTGAAGCGGTAAGTTACGCTAGCCAAATTGC
>CAMCQX010000204.1 GCA_945876985.1 Chitinophaga pinensis | reverse complement strand
GGTGGAAAAATTCCCAAAGGTGCTTTATTAATTGGATCGCCAGGAACGGGAAAAACATTATTGGCAAAAGCTGTTGCTGGTGAAGCAGGAGTTCCTTTCTTTTCTCTTTCAGGTTCCGATTTTGTAGAAATGTTTGTTGGTGTTGGAGCGAGTAGAGTAAGAGATTTATTTAAGCAAGCAAAAGAAAAAGCACCTTGTATTATTTTTATAGATGAAATAGATGCGGTTGGACGTGCACGTGGTAAAAATGCCATGCAAGGTTCAAACGATGAGCGTGAAAATACTTTGAACCAATTACTAACCGAAATGGATGGTTTTGGAACCAATATTGGAATCATCATTTTAGCTGCTACCAATCGTCCAGATATTTTAGATTCTGCATTGTTACGTCCAGGTAGATTTGATAGACAAATTTCAATTGATAAACCAGATTTAAAAGGAAGAGCCGCTATTTTCAGGGTTCATTTAAAACCATTGAAACTTGCTAGCGACATTGATGAAACAAAATTAGCTACACAAACTGCTGGTTTTGCTGGAGCAGAAATTATGAATGTTTGTAACGAAGCTGCTTTAATTGCAGCTCGTAGAAACAAAGAGGTTGTTGATGTTTCCGATTTTCAAGCTGCAATTGATAGAGTAATTGGTGGTTTAGAAAAGAAAAATAAAGTAATTTCTAACCACGAAAAAGAAATAGTAGCTTACCATGAAGCCGGACATGCAATAGCTGGTTGGTTTTTAGAACATGTAGATCCTTTAGTAAAAGTAAGTATTGTTCCGCGAGGAGTTGCTGCATTAGGATATGCGCAATATTTACCAAAAGACCAATATTTATATACTACCGAACAAATGGTAAATATGATGTGTATGACCTTAGGTGGCCGTGTTGCTGAAGACATTATATTTAACAGAATAAGTACCGGTGCGCAAAACGATTTGGAAAGAATTACCAAAATGGCTTATGCCATGGTTACTATTTATGGTATGAATGAAAAAGTTGGTAATTTAAGTTTCTACGATCCAAATAACGAATATGGTTTTACAAAACCTTATAGCGATAAAACTGCTGAATTAATTGACCAAGAAGTACGAACTTTAGTAGATATGTGTTATCAAAAAACCAAAGTTTTATTGACTGAAAAGAAAGAATTATTAGAGATTTTAGCGCAAGAATTATTGAAAAAAGAAATTATTTTCCAAGCGGATTTAGAAGTAATTTTAGGCAAACGCCCTTACGAATACCATAACCACGAAATTGATGCTATGGATGCTGAAAAAGTAAGAATTGATACTGAAAAAGTAGAAGCACAAGAGGAAGCAGATAAAAAAAATGCTGAAAATATTGTTGAAGAGCCTGAAGTAACCGCCCCCGAACTAAATGAAAATAACATAACTACAGTTTAGTTTTGTAAATTAATATCATTAAAAACACCTTGTTTGCATTGTCAATTCAAGGTGTTTTTTTTTGTAAAAAACAGGAAAAATGTTTTGTATTTGTTGTAAAAAGTTATATTGCACGCTCATTAGAAAGCTAATTACTATTTGAATAGAAACTTTTACTACAAAAACAATTAATATTTACTTTAAAAACCATGCAAAAACTTTTTTGCAAACAAACTGTAGTAATGAACAAAACAACCATGTTAAATTTTAAAAAATTTAGTTTAGTTATATTAGCTAGTCCATTTTTTACAACTGCTTTTAGCCAGACTAAACCACCCATCACAACAAAAGATTTACAAAACGGACAAAACTCCATCAGTACGGCTGTGCCTTTTTTGGGGATTTCGCCCGATGCCAGAGCTGCTGCTCTAGGTGATGCTGGTGTTGCCATGCCCGATGATATCAATGCCATGCATTGGAATTTAGCCAAAGCTCCTTTTAATACTAAAAACGGTGCGGTTGCTATTTCATACACTCCGTGGTTAAGAAACTTAGTTCCTGATATTTCATTATCCTATTTAACTGCATATTATCAATTAGACAAACGTTCGGCAGTTGCTGGTTCTTTGCGTTATTTTTCATTAGGTCAAATTCAATTTACCGATAATTATGGTGCAAGTACAGGAAATTTTACGCCCAATGAATTTGCATTAGATTTAGGATATGCAACAAAATTAAACGAGAATTTTAGTTTAGGAGTAGCATTCAGGTATATTTATTCCAATTTAGCAGGTGGTTTTAATCAGAGCCAAACACCTATTGATGCCGGTATTTCATATGCTGGTGATATCAGTGCTTATTATAAAAATAATACTACTTACCGCGATAAAGCAACCAGAAAAAAATACAATATTAATTACGGGTTTGGCGCTGTAATTTCAAATATTGGTTCAAAATTAACTTACACCTCAGCTCAAAATGAAAACTTTATACCAATTAATTTTCGTTTGGGTGGCTACGCCAATATTGATTTAGATGAATATAACAGCGTTGCAATTATGGTAGATGCCAATAAATTATTGGTGCCTACTAATCCTTATTACTTAAGAAATAAAAGCAATACAGCCGATTCGTTAGACAGAAACAGAAAACCAATCATTCCTGCAGGAAGCGGAATGGATCCAAATGTGCCAGTTGTTCAAGGAATGATTCAATCATTTTACGATGCTCCAGGTGGTTATAGCGAAGAAATTTCAGAAATAAATATTTCAACAGGATTAGAATATTGGTACAATAAGCAATTTGCATTGCGCGGGGGTTATTTTCATGAACCACGTACCAAAGGAAATCGTCAATATGCCACATTTGGCGTAGGTTTGCGGTATAATGTTTTTGGTTTAGACGTGGCATATTTATGGCCATTTGCTCAGCGTCATCCTTTAGAAAATACTTTGCGTTTTACATTAACATTCGATTTTGATGCATTTGTAGAACAAAAAGACGAGAATGCAAAGAAAAAACCAAAAGCAGAAGACGTTCCTTTGGATAATTAATCCAACAAAAAAATTATGATGAGAATAGGTTTTGGTTTTGACGTACATCAATTACAAGAAGGCAGAGATTTTTGGTTAGGGGGAATTCATATTCCTGCTCCAAAAGGAATTCTTGGCCATAGTGATGCCGATGTGCTTTTGCATGCCATTTGCGATGCCATTTTAGGTTCACTTGCACTGGGCGATATTGGCAAACATTTTCCAGATACAGACCAATCTTTCAAAGGAATTGATAGCAAAATATTATTAGAAAAAGTAATGGAATTAATATCCGAAAAAGGCTATAAAATTGGTAATATTGACACTACTGTTGTTTGTCAGCAACCTAAAATAATGCCTTATGCTTTGCAAATGCAAACCTGTATTGCTAACATTTGTAATATTGAAATTTCTGATATTAGCATCAAAGCGACTACGAACGAAACCATGGGTTTTATTGGCCGTGAAGAAGGAATAGTAGCTTACGCGGTTGTTTTACTTTTAAAGAAATAAATTTACTAAAAATGACAAATTGGAAAGAAGAAAACAACAAATTGACTAAAACTTTTTTATTCAAAACTTTTGGTGAAGCTATCGCATGGATGGTGAAAGCATCATTTGAAATAGAAAAACTAAACCATCACCCCGAATGGAGCAATGTGTATAATAAAGTGCATGTTAGTTTAACTACACATGACAAAGGAAATACCATTACCGAAAAAGATAAACAACTTGCTGAAATATTAGATTTATTGTAAGGTATTACAATTACATTTCTACCAATTTAAATCCACTTCCATGAATATTATCAATAGAAATACTATCGTCTTCTTTTAATAGTTTTCTTACTTTATTAATATACACATCTAAATTTCTGGCAGTATAAAAATCGTTTCTTCCCCAAACATGTAAAAGCATGTTTGCCCTTGGCAATAAAGCATTTTTATTTACAATCATCAATTTAAGCAAAACAGTTTCAGTATTGCTTATTTTTTTAGGAATTCCATTTACTTTTATTAAATTATTTACCGTATCAATGACTGTTTTTCCAACAGTAATAATTTCATCTTTTGCGGCTAAATCAGTATCAGGTTTAGAAGTACTACGTTTTAAAACCGCTTTTATACGTGCTAGTAATTCGGGTGTGCTAAAAGGTTTAGTAATATATTCATCAGCGCCTATTTCAAATCCCAATAATTTATCAACTTCATTATTATTGGCTGTTAAAAAAATAATTGGAATATGCTGGTCTTTAATTCTAACATGTTTTGCTAATTCAAAACCACTCATTTTGGGCATATTTACATCAAAAATACAAAGGTCGAAACGCTCGTTAATAAAGGAATTTAAACCTTCCTCGCCATCTTT
>CAMCQX010000203.1 GCA_945876985.1 Chitinophaga pinensis | reverse complement strand
TGCATATACAATTCCATTATCTCCAACTGCAAAGGAAGAATGTCCATTTGAAGATTTTACAAAATTACTTCCTGTAGTAAAAATTCTGTCATTGCCATAGCTAGTGCCACTTCCATTAACAGCCTTTACCCTAAAATGGTATGTTTTCCCTGCAGTAAGTCCAGTAATGGCCAAGGTCTTGAATAGTGTTATGTTACCTGTTGATGTACCCGAAACATTAACTGAACTGCCATAAGCTGTAGTTAGTCCATACTCAAAACTAATTGTTGTGGCTAGATTATTAGGATTGACTAATGCGTTCAGTTTTGCACTGTTGTAGGTAATTCTATTTGCTGGTACAGGCTTAACAGAAGGCACTTGTGCCATTGTTAAATTTGCAAATCCTAAAATTGCAATTGTTATGTAAAGTAGTTTTTTCATGTATAATTTAATTAGAAAAGTTTTTATTTTAAACAAAGCTAAATTTAAATTCTATAATTCCTATTTCATTAACAATCAAATAACTATAATTAAAAGGAAACATATTTTTTTAATCTGTTATTTACCATTAACTGATTAAGTAAATGGAAATAGTGAAGTTTCAACCCCCCCTAATTTCCTAATAATTCCATATACAATTAACTCATTTTGGTTGCATCTTTTGTCTATTAGGGAGCAAAAGCCAATCGTAAATTACGTTTGGCTTTTTTTGGTAAATTACAATGTTGGATGTTGTCCCGATGCATCGGACTTGTATGTTGAATGATTGATTAAAATACAAAATTGCTAATCTTCATTGCTCATTGCAAATTGCCAATTACATATTGCCAATTAACTATAAACAGGCACAAAAAAACCGAATCAATTTAAAACTGATTCGGTTTTTATATTTATAATTAAAATTATTTTCTTCCTTTTTTAGTTTGGCTACCTAATCTGTCCATTACACAACGGAAACCAATCGTTGAAGTAGCTTGTTCTTGGTCTAAAAATCTTCTGTTTCCAGGACTTAACCAATATGCTCTATCGTTCCAGCTACCGCCTTTGTATACTCTAGCAGCATTGTCAATTAATGAAGTAATACCGTACTCGTATTTTTGATCTATATCGCCTTCATATTTTAATTCATCTGTATAGCCAATGTTATCTGCTTTTTTGTAATTACGTCTTTTAATGTTTTCAGCTTCTGTAACTTCTCTATATTTAATTCTACCTAAGCTATCTTTTTCTGTAATATTACCATCAGCATCTTTTTCTTGAGTTTTATAGTCATTACCTCTAAACGACATGTTATCGTTGTTGTCTTCTAATGATAAAGGCCTATATACATCCATCACCCACTCGCTTACATTTCCAGCCATGTGGTATAAACCAAAATCGTTAGGAATATAAAATGCATCTTTAACAGAAGAAGTGTATGAAGCATTGTCGTTTAAATTACCTGCAATACCTTTGTAATCTCCTCTTCCTCTTACATAGTTTGCATACATTCTACCACGAGTTTTTTCTGTATCACCTCTACGTAATGTTGAACCAGCCCAAGGATAAATTTTACGAGAATCAACGTTTTCATTATATGAAGCTGTTCTATAAGAAACACTTGCGAATTCCCATTCAGCTTCTGTAGGCAAACGGTAAATAGGTAATAATATACCATCTTCCATTTTTACATCACGTTTTTTTCCACCAGGCGTATAATCTTTTAACTGCTTTTTGATATCAATAGGAGTTAAACCTAACATATAAGCTTCCGTATTAAAAGTCTCATCGTTTTGTTTATTAATATTGCTATTTTTCATTAAGCCTTCTCTAATCATAATGTATTCATTCACACGATCAGTTCTCCATTTACAAAACTCAGAAGCTTGTAACCAACTTACACCTACTACAGGATAATCGCGGTAAGCAGGATAACGTAAATAATAATTTACATAAGGTTCGTTATAAGAAAGTTTTGATCTCCAAACCAAAGTATCTGGTAATGCAGAAGTTGCAATAATTGGATTTTCTGCACCATATGCTCTAGTTAACCAATATACATATTCTAAATATTGAAAATTGGTTACTTCAGTTTCATCCATATAGAAACTATTCACAGACATACGTCTTTTAGTATTGTTTCTATCATAAGTTACATCTTGTTCCGATGCACCCATTACAAATGTTCCACCTTCAATAAACACTAATCCAGGACCAGTTTCTTGATCTTTGAATTTATGTTTTTCAAATCCACCCCATTTGGAGTCATTGTATTTCCAGCCAGTAGTGCCTGATTTTTGTGAACATGCTGAAAACAACACAGTAGTTGCAAATGATGCTAACAATAATTTATTTACTAATTTCATGGTATCAATTAATTATTTTAAAGTTTCCAAATATAACGTAATTTGGTAATTATGTGTATAATAATACTTTTTTTTGAAAAAAAAGTATTATCTATTGAAAATGAGGAAGGTTTGTTAGGTAAAATAAATCAAAATATTACAATTCTGGACATTTAATTGGTCTTCCCGTCCTACTTTTTGTTCTTGTTTTGGTTTTAATATCAAAACCTAAAGAGATTTCGTGGCTTCCAACAGTTGCAGTTCTCGCATTAGAAATTGTTAAATCGTAACTATAACCCACTCTAAAATTTTGAAAACGTAAACCTAATAAAAATATAATCGCATCCGAATTTCTACTTGTTTGTCTAAACCACACGCCTGCTGTTAAAGCTTGTTTTTTTACATATGTTCCAACATTTACTTGGTAAAAATCGCGTTGACTCATAAATAATACATTTGGAGAAAGGTAAATTCGATTGCTTTCAAACCTCGATTTTTTTAAATCAATATTTGCCCCCATATGCGCAGTAAATCTTCTTGGTAATAAATATTGTTGAGCTATTGAGTTAGATAAAACAAATGACTGATTGGGTTCAATTAAATTATTTACTGCAAAACCTGCATAAAAATTTTCACTGTAAATTAAAGCACCTGCTGAAAAATTAGGAAATAATATTATCTCACTTGGTCTTATTTCGGCAGAAGGTTTTCCTGTATATCCTAAAACTGGATCTAATTGATCTCCAAAAATAAATTTATTAAAATCGTAAGACTTTTGAATCATTTCAGCTTTTAAGCCAAAATTGGCATTCCAATTTCTACTGATTGGCAAATTATAAGAATAAATTCCCCCAATTGACAAAGTAGTTAAATATCCATCTCCAGCTTGGTCTATTGAAACAATGGCTCCTAGCCCACTTTGCATTTTTGGAATATATGCATCTACAGAAGTTACCGAAGTTCTGTAAGTTTTATTTAAACCTGTATATTGATTTCTTGCATTGGTTGCAATTCGAATTTTTTTTGCTGCACCTGCAAAAGCGGGATTGGTATAAATTGGTGAAGCGTAAAATTGACTTAATTGCGGATCTTGCGCAAAAGCATTTAAAAATACAAACATAAATGCTGTACTCAAAAACAATCTTTCCATCAATTTATTCATATTTAAAAATATTAAAAATCAGGACAAGTCATTGGTCTTGGATTTCTTCTTCTTACTTTTTTACGTAATTCAAAAGCCAAAGATACTTCGTAAGAACTTGCTGCACCGGGACTAGCATTTGAAACTGTGCCATCATAAGAAAAACCTATTTTAACTTTTTCAGTTCGTATGCCTACAATTGCAATGATGGCATCAGTATTAACAAAAGTTTCTCTAACATATAAACCTCCAACTAGTGAGCCTTTGCTAATATACATACCCAAATTTAACTGAGAGGCTTGCCTACCCTGAAAATTTTGTTGCATATAAATCACGTTAGGATATAAATAGGAAGACTTATTTTTCATTCTGCTTTCATTGATTGGATAAATAAAACCAACATGACCAGTAAATCTTCTATAAATATTTACATTTACATCTCCACTTCCATTTAAATTAAATGATTGGTTTGGCTCTGTTATATTATGAGCAGCAAAACCAAAATAGAAGTTTTTACTGTAACCTAAAATACCCGCTGCAAAATTTACAATATTTGTTTTACCTTCTGGAGTTCCTAAAGGTTCAGCTTTCAAATTACCATCATATCCACCTTGTCCTAATTGCGAGCGCCAAAGAAATTTAGTAAAATCAATTGATTTCTGCATAAATCCAGCTTGAAGCGCCATTCTAAGTGTAAACTTTCGGTTAACAGGAATTAAATATGAATAAGCAAAATTAGTTCCAACAGTTCTTAAGGTTCCTGTACCTTGTTCATCGTAATGTGCTTGAATGGCTATTCCACCATTGATGGCCTCAAAATGTTCATCGTAGCTTGCATTT
>CAMCQX010000202.1 GCA_945876985.1 Chitinophaga pinensis | reverse complement strand
CCACACTCGAAAATTTCTAATTTATCAGACGTTTTACGCTTAGGACCAACATAATGTGTTACCGCCATTACCAGCGCTACAAACCCAAATCCTACTAAAAACTGTATAAATATTGCTATATAATCTATTGACACTCCCATATTTTTTATAATAATTTGCGAATCTAATTTGTTTTATTGCTTTTTAAAAACTGATAGTTTTTAATTATTAACATGATTTACCCGAAAAATTTTGAAACTATTTTGATTTGTTCAACATTTCCATTAAAACACTAATTACCATATCAACCTCTGACTTTGTATTTTGTTTTGAAAATGAAAACCGAACGGCTGCTCTATTTCTGTCAGTTTTTAAAGCACTTAACACATGGCTTCCAACTTCTGAACCACTGCTACAAGCACTTCCACCACTTACCGAAACTCCAGCAATATCTAATTTAAACAATAACATTTCACCAATAGAACTTGGAGGAAAAGAAGCATTTAAAACGGTGTAAAGAGAATTTCCTTCCGCATCTCCATTGAATGTAATTCCATCAATATTTAATTTTAGTTGCTCAATCATGTAATGTTTCAGAGAACTAATATGCGTCATTTCCTTTTCCAAGTTAGCACACGCATTTTCAA
Organism: Chitinophaga pinensis; assembly: GCA_945876985.1. Classification (GTDB taxonomy): domain Bacteria; phylum Bacteroidota; class Bacteroidia; order UKL13-3; family UKL13-3; genus JAAFJM01. The sequence continues at coordinate 3,684 of CAMCQX010000202.1, read as the reverse complement.
GTGATTTTGTTAATCCAACTATTCCATAAAAATTTTCAGTTCCGCCACGCATATTTCTTTCTTGGGCACCACCAGTTACAAATGGATGTATTTTGGCATTGCTACTAATATATATAAAGCCAACTCCTTTTGGACCATGGAATTTATGAGCTGCACATGCAATAAAATGTACTTTTAATTTTTGTACATCAATTGGGTAATGGCCAATGGTTTGAACGGTATCACTATGAAAAAATGCTTGATATTTTTCACATAAATTTCCAACTAATTCAGCATCTAATATATTTCCAATTTCATTATTGGCATGCATTAAACTAACCAAAGCATTGGGATTATTTTGCAAAAGCAATTCTAAATCCTCATAATTAACATGACCATTTTCAGTAAGTTTTACAAAATGTAATTTTATATCCCCACTTTTTGTTAATTCTTCAATGGTATGCAAAACCGCATGATGTTCAATTTGAGAAGTAATGATATTTTTTATTTGATAAGCTGCTACCGTTTTTCTGATAGCCATGTTATCGGCCTCAGTTCCGCCCGAGGTAAAAAAAACTTCACCTGGTGAGCAATTTATTAATTTAGCAATAGATCTGCGGCATTCTTCAATGATAGTTCTTACATTTCTTCCTTCGTTATGTGTACTACTCGGATTTCCAAACTCATGTATCATTACTTGGTACATTGCATCGGCAACTTCTTTATCTAAAGGCGTTGTAGCTGCATTATCAAAGTATATTCTTTCCATTTTCTTTGTATAAAAAAGCAAAAATAAAGGTATAATTTAGATTTGCTATATTTTTTAATTATTAAATATTATTGTATAAATTTTCTAATTTCAATGATTGGCTTTGCCAATTAAACTCCTCATTAGTTGCTTTTTCACAGGCAATTATACAGTTATTGTAAAATTCATTATTGGTAAATAATTGATCCATTGCGTTAGCTATTTCATTTGAATTTTTTAAATTTACAGCTATTCCAATTGGATATTTTTCTAATACATCGGTATAAATTTTACTATTACAAAAAACTGATGGCAAAGCTATGGAAATATATTCAAAAAACTTACGCTCGTGACTTACCAACATGGTTTCCGGTTGGTTTTTTAAACAAATACCTACTTTACATTGCATGCTAATTTTATAGGCAGTATCTATGTCCAAAAATCCGTAAAAATGAACTTGATTTTTCACTAATTCATAATTTGAATTGCTTTCAAATCCTTTATCTGTTCTTGAACCAAAATAGCCAACACAATGTAAATAATAAGTTTTACCTTGATTTTTTAAAATTACCAACGCATCAATTAACGGATTAATGTCGTAATACATATCTTTTATCATTCCAATATAAAAAATATGATTGCCAGGCAAAATACTTCTTTCAGTAACTTTGTAATTATTCATTTGCTTCGTATCGGCAAAGTTTTGAATCACTGTAAATTGATTTTCTTTTACATGAAATATGGGTAAAAAACTATCATTAGCCACCACAGGAATATAATGTATAAAATTACTGGAAAACTTTAATAATTGGTTATATAATCCAGCAATAAAAGCTTTACGTTTAGCGGGAATCCAAGGTTTTAATAAAATATCTTGTTTGGTATTTTCATGAATATCGTAAATTACTTTTTTACCTAATAAAGATAGAATTAAACCAAACGGAAGCATTTCCGCATCGTGAATATGGTAAATGTCAGCATCTTGTTTGATGGCTAAAGCAAACACTTTAAAAATAGTTGTAAATGCACGTTGTAAATGACTTTTAGGTTTAGGAATACCTATAATTTCTACTCCATTTTTTGAACCTGTAAAATCTCCAATTGCTATTAAAATAACTTGAAAATGCACAGCCATACTTACACATTCTCGATAAAAAACACGTGTATCGGTAATGGAGTGAACAGATGAAAAATGACAGACTTTAAGTTTCAATATTTACTATTTTTTTCGAAGAGCAAAACTAAATTATTTTAGACCAATGTTACTATTTATTCAAAAAAAGAAAATGATTGATATTCCATATTTTCATCTAATTTCCATGAAAAATGTTTCAATCCATTGCTTATAATAATAATATTTGCTTTATATTGTTGGTTATATAATGACAATTGTAAAGCAGTTTCGCTTGTTAAATTTACATTAGGTGCTTTGCATTCAATTAGAATATCAGCTTTTGCTTTATTGTTAAAAACTAAAATATCAAATCTTTTAAAAGAATTTAAATAAGTAAGTTTCCTTTCCACAGCTATGAGCGACTTACTCAATTTTTTGTGATTTAATAAATAATTCAAAATATGCTGGCGTACCCATTCTTCTGGAGTTAAGCTCACATATTTTTTCCTAATCTCATCGTAAATAAATGGTTTATTTAGCTGTTTAGTAATTTTTATTTGGTATGTGGGTAAGTTAAGGTGCAAAGTTTTTTATACAAATGTTCACAAAAGAAGTAAAAAGACTCGAATAAATTTAATTATTTGCGAACTTAATTATTACACAAAAAAAGTGGCAACAGAATTATCAAATCAATATGGCAAAATAATGCAAGATTTAAAAGCAAAGCGATTTGCTCCTATTTATATTTTGCATGGTGAGGAAACTTTTTTTGTAGATGCAATTAGTAGCTACATAGAACAAAATGCTCTGAACGAAAGTGAAAAAGGTTTTAATCAAACTATTTTTTATGCTAAAGATGTGGATCCAAACCAAGTGATAGAAGCGGCAAGACGCTTTCCAATGATGGCCGATAAACAAGTAATTATTGTAAAAGAAGCGCAAGGATTTAAAAATTTAGAAGGTTTTGAAAAATATTTAGTCAAACCTGTTCCAAGTACTATTTTAGTTATTGCCGTTAAAGGCAAAAAAATTGATAAAAGAACAAAATTTTATAAAGAAGCAGCAAAGCATGTAGTTTTTGAAAGTGCTAGATTATACGAGAAAGATTTAATACCTTGGATAAAAAATTATGTTGTAGCCGAGGGTTATTCCATTGGTGATAAATCGGTTCAGATAATTGCGGATTCTTTAGGTAATGATTTGTCAAAAATATCGAATGAATTAGACAAGCTTTTTATTAATAAATCAGGTAGCGACAAAACAATTTCTGATAAAGACATTGAAACCTATATTGGTATTAGTAAAGACTTTAATTCATTTGAATTACTAAGTGCTATTGCTGATAAAAATTCACAAAGAGCTTTTAAAATTGGTCATCATCTAGCTAAGGCAAAAGACTTTTCAATTATTCCTTTTGTAGCAGTTTTAAGTGGAATGTTTTCAAAGGGATATATCATAAAAAAAACCAATACAACCGATAAAAATACCATCATGAGGGCTTTTGGTTTAAATTACTTTTCAGCGGATGATTATGTAAATTTGGTAAAAAAATTCAGTTTAAGTGAAATAGAAAAAGTAATATCCATTTGCTCGCAATATGACTTAAAAAGTAAGGGAATCAATAGCGTAGCTGTGACGAACCAAGAAATGTTGAAGGAAATATTGATAAAAATAATGTAAATTAAAAATAAATTTGTTTGCTTTATTGTTACTTAATTATTAATTATGCAATTATAAAATAAAAAATAAAACCAATTAAACCATAAAAAAATGAAGAAAATTTTCCTATTAAGTTTTGCATTTGCTAGTAGTGCAGCTTTTGCTCAAGCACAAAAAAACAGCG
>CAMCQX010000201.1 GCA_945876985.1 Chitinophaga pinensis | reverse complement strand
GTATTGGGCAACTACACCAACAGTTTCGAATTTCAATGTTAACTACAATGATTATTTCACAACAGGTAGTACTACTCCAATTTATTCTGGTGGTGCTTTCAATTTAAATGGTTTTAGAGCTGTTTGTCCAGGTTTAGATAGACAATCTATCAGTTACCGTGCTCCTTACACTTCTGCTGCTAATTTAGCTCCAAATGTGAATGATTCAGCAATGTGGGCTTTAAATGGTCGTGGTGATTTCAGTGCAATTGTTACTAAAGATATCAATGGTGTTAATCGTCCTGCTTCTATAGCTGATGGTGCTCCAGATATGGGTGCTTATAACATTAACCCTAGTTCTTTATCTATTCCTCCAATGGCAGTTGCATCACCTGCAACTCCAACTGCTGGAACAACTCAATTGTTTACATTTGGCTTAGATACAGTAGCTTCTATTACTTGGGATGCGTTTACTACTCCTCCAGCTTCAGTAGCTGTTCGTCAGTATTCAGGAAAAGCGCCTGTTATGATTGGTTCAATTACTAATTTCCCTTACTTCTATACAAGTATTACTGCTCCATCTGGAACATACTTATACGATGCTAAAATTAACTATAGAGACAATTGGATGGGTACATTGTACAATACTTTTGGATTTACAGAAGATAACATGCGTTTAGCTAACAAAGAAGTGGGTGTAGCTTGGAGTACTAATTCAGGTGGTGGTGTTGATACAACTAACAATAACTTAACTTATGCTGGTTTCTCTAATGCTACTCAGTTGTTCACAGGTTCTGATATTTATAATCCATTACCGGTTAAGTTAACTACATTTAACGGAAGCTTATTAAATGCTGACGCTAAATTAACTTGGACTACTGCTAGCGAAATTAATGCTAACATGTTCGTTGTAGAACGTTCTATTGATGGTAAAAACTTTATAGCTATTACTAATGTAAAAGCTGCAGGTAATACATCATCATTAACTTCATACAATCACTTAGATAAAGGAATTATTACTTTATTAAACAGTGCAGGTACTATTTACTACCGTTTGAAAATGGTTGATAACGATAACTCATTCAGTTATTCAAAAACTATTGAAATCAAAACTGTAGAAAACACCAAAGAAAAAGTAACAGTAACTCCTAATCCATTTACTACTGACTTAACTATTACAGTTGAAACAGTAAACAATGCAAACGGAACTGTTGAAGTTTCTGACATCAATGGTAGAACTATCATTAGCCAAAACATTGACGTGGTTAAAGGTAATTCATCTATCACTGTTAACGGTGTTGACAAATTGAAACAAGGAATTTACTTTGTACGTTACACAACAGAATCAAATACTCAAGTATTTAAAATGTTGAAAAACTAAGAAGTTTCTTCTAGCGTAAGTACTACGCAAATAAAAAAAAGGCTACCCGAAAGGGTGGCCTTTTTTTTTGACTTTGCTTTATGCATTCCTATTAGGAAAAATTATTTTGTAGCTGGAAATAAAGGGAACATTAGAAGAATAGCGGCTGGCTCCCGATAGCTATCGGGATAACAACTAGCTGCTGGCAAAGGAATAGAATTTACAGAATGATGTATTTTGTTTTATTCATACTTCCAATACTTTCAAACAATTTTAGTTCAATTCCTTTTTTTAAATCTCGGCTTGCTGTTGCAGTAGACAAATCTTTAAAAGTATTCATGTAATCTTTTCTTGTAAACTCCTTTTTTCCTGAATTGATGAAATATGCTAATCGATCAATATCTTTAAGAACTCTGTTGTTGTAATTTAGTAAACTTGCTAACGATTGATTAATTACATCAAGCATATATGCTATAAAATGCGTTGATTTGCCTGATTTATCACTTAACGACAAAGCTTTATAATACTCATCTTGAGTTTTACTGATGAGCGTTTCAAATGGTAAAAATTCAAAAACAGGGTATTCAGACATTAATATGAGCGTTTGCCAAAGTCTTCCCATTCTTCCATTTCCATCTAAAAAAGGATGAATAAATTCCATTTCATAATGAAACACACAACTTTTTATTAAAGTTAATTCCTCCTCATCTTTCAAATATTCAAACAAATTTTTCATTAAAAAAGAAACATTATCGTGCGGAGGAGCTACATGTTCAACTTTGTTTCCTTTAACAATTCCAACACTTTGATTTCTATATTTTCCAGCGCTTTCAATCAATCCTTTCATCAATTCTGAATGAGCTTTTAAAAAACTTTTGTCGGAATTGAATTGATACGATTCAATTTTTTCGTATAATTTGATGGCATTTAAAACTTCAAGAATGTCTTTTTGGGGGCCAACTACTTTTTTGTTTTCTATTAAAGCAGTAATTTGTTCTTCAGTTAAAGTATTCCCTTCTATTTGTAAGGAAGAATGAATGGTTTTGATTCTATTTTGTTTCCTTAACTGAGGTGTTTGTTTGTTCAAATAATTTGCATTTACCTCTCCTAATTTCATAGAAATAGCAGTTATTAGTTTTAATATTTTAGGTGTAATTTCGTAAGGTGGCTTCATGATAGTATCATTTGATAGTATCAAAGATAAGTTTTTTTTAAAATTAGGCAAATAATTTTGTGTTGAATGTTAGCCTGCTAGCAAAGGAAAAGAATTAACGGTTTGCATATTGGCGATGGTAGTGGAATAGAAGAAGCTACAAACATCATAACTATTATAAACTTAAAAGTAAAAACTGACCTTTCAAATATCAAAAACATCCAGGATATCTGCGTTATGGTTTCGTCAAATAGGTTTCTGGTGTCAAAACTTTTATTGTTGCTTTTTTGTAGTCTTTTAAATTCCTGGTGATAATTGTTGTCAAATTATGTTCTATTGCACATGAATATTGTATTGCATCTTCAAAGTCATTAAAGTCAGAAGCAATTGCTAAATCAATTGTTTTACTATTAACTGCTAATACTTGAACTAGTGTTTTAAATTTTGCAATTATTTGTCTTGAATGAGTTGTCGAATATTGAGAAAGCAGCACGTAGTCAATATTTGAAAATGAAAGAGAAGAAACACAGATCTTAATTTTCCCTGTGTCTGCTAGTGAAAACAACAATTCTGCTGATTTATTAAATGGCATTCGTCCCGATAGTAAGTCAATACATACATCTGTGTCTACAAATACTTTATCCATTTTGTTACTATTTAGCGTATTTGTTTAATATATGTTTTCTATAGTTAGTTTTATTATCAAAGTCTTTTGGTAAATCAATTACTCCTGATAAACTTTTAACCAAAGGTGTTACTTCTTGTTTGTCATTAGGGTCGATTAACAAACCTAAATAGGATTCAATTAATTTTGAAAGACTTGTATTTTTCTTTTTAGCATAAGTCTTAGCTTGCTCAATTACATCTCCATTTAATTTTAAAGTCAACTTGGTATCCATTTGTTCTAATAGTTATACGTGCAAACTTAATAACATTATACGTAAAAACAAATTTAATTTCATCTGCTTTTTGTATAACGGTTTGCAGCTACAAGAAGGGGCAATTTTCACTACAAATGTTGATGCGGAGAACCAATGTTTGGTTAACCACAAATGTGTCTGCGGAGCACTGAACCGCCACTTTTGCCAAACCCGTGTTAGCGGTTCGTTGTTTTTCTTCGTGTTTTATTTAATGTCTGTTTTTAAAAGTGAGTATAAATTCAAGTCAATAAATTTGTCATAAAGTAATTCACCTTCTCTAATAACACCTTCTTTTGTAAAGTTTAATTTTTCTGGAATTGTCTTGCTTTTAAAGTTTTCAGTTCCGCATTTTATTTCAATTCTGTTTAACTGTAAGTCAGAAAAGCAAAAGTCAATAAGTGCTTTACAAGATTTAGTTATAATACCTTTTCCTTGTAAGTTTTCTGCCAACCAATATCCAATTTCTCCGATTTTGTTTTGACCGTCAATTTTATAAACCCCAATTCTTCCAATTACTTTGTCATTTTCAATAATTACAAAAGCAAATTCATTTCCATCTTTATTTCGTTGCATTGTTCCTTTTACAAAGTTTTCAGCAAATTCAACAGTTTGCATTCTGTCAACAAACGGTAACCATTGTCTTAAATGTATCCTGTTTTGGTCAACTATGTCGAAAATTGGTTGTGAGTGATTTTCGTTAATTAATTCAATTTTGATATTTTCGTCTATGTTAATTATCATTATTTATTTGGTCAATAAGTTCTTTTTTGTCGCCTTTTCTCGTGGGTTCTGCTGTTCGGTACAATGACCGCTAACTTGTATATACACGAAACAAAACTTCGCTAAGCCATACTAAAATGGAGTGATATGCGAAACTTTGATTCATTTAATTCTTTTTGCAATTACAGATGTATTTTCTAATTT
>CAMCQX010000200.1 GCA_945876985.1 Chitinophaga pinensis | reverse complement strand
TTGAGTTCAGTTTTTTGGGCATTGTTGCTTAATTCTTTCATGATGATATTTTTATTTGCTTCTTGGCGAATGATGCTTATTTCATTGTTGCCAAACATTATTCCATTATTAGTTACTCTTGGAATTATGGGCTTATTCAATATTCGATTAAAACCATCTACCATCATAATTTTTAGTATTGCTTATGGAATTGTTGTTGATTTTACCATTCATTATTTAGCCAAATATAGGCACAGTTTAAAGAAACATAATTGGGACATGAGTATTGCCATTCCTGAAAGTTTGAACGAAGCCGGACCAAGTATTATATACACTGCAGTAGCTCTTTTTGGCGGATTTATTATTTTTGCAGCTAGTTCATTTGGTGGCACAAAAGCATTGGGAATTTTAACTTCATTATCACTCATTTTTGGAATGTTAATGAATTTATTATTGCTTCCATCCTTATTGCTATCATTAGAAAAATCAATCAATAACAAGAAAGAATTTGAAACCACATTTGTGGAAGTAGAACCTGAGGATTAGACATTTGTTGTTGGTCGTCAGTTGATAGTTTTTTATAAAGAATTTGGTTTTACTTTAACACAATTTAATACATTTGCACCTCGAAAATACACACGATGAAATTTTATAACTTATTAATTAAATACCGTTTTTGGGCTGGAATAGCTTCATTGATCATTGGACTTTTACTTCAGTTTGCTGGCTTAGGCGATATTTGGGCTGCCATTATTTTTTATACCTTATCAGTCATTGCTATTTTTACGCATTTCTTTATTGGTCCACTGCGTTTGGTGCAAGAGCCAATGGAAAATGGTGATGTAGAAAAAGTTGAACGCATAATTAAATCTATATGGTTTCCAAGGTTGTTATTCAAACCAATCCGTAGTTCGTATTATACTTTAATAGGCAATATTGCCATGGCAAATAAAGATTTTGATACAGCTGAAAAAAACCTAAAAATGAGTGCTGCTGTTGGAAGTAAAATAGCCGAAAATGAAGGTTCCACCAAAGTACAATTAGGAATGGTAGCTTTGCAAAAAAGTAATTTTAAAGATTCAGAAAAATATTTTAGAGAAGCTTTGAAAATTAGTCTTGATAGTGATAATAAAGCAATGGCTTTGCTGGGAATGGTTCAAATTTATATGAACAAAAGAGACATTAGAGCAGGAAAAGATTTTTTAGTAAGGGCTAAAAATTGCAAATCGAAAAACGAACAAGTAGTTGCACAAATAAAAGATTTAGAAAAACATTTATCTCGCGTACCTGGGTAGTTATTTTTAGTTTATAGTACTTATTTATAAGTACTTAGTTTTTTGGAATAATAAATTAATTGCTTCACACCAAGCGGTAAAAGTATTGCCAATTGCTTATTGCTTATTGCCCATTTAATTTACTTCACAATAACAGTTCCTATTTTTTTAGTCAAAACATTCCTTTGCTTAATCAAATCCATGTGAATGTGTTGATGAATTTCAAAGTCTTCCTCACTTAAACTAGGAGTCAATAACTGTTGGTTTTTTACAATTAATTTATTGATGTATTTTATATGCAAATGCAATATTGCAGAGTCAATATCGCCTTTGATGTCTTTAAAAAAACTTTCTAAATTTACTGATGCTTTCTTTTCCCAAAGCGGACTTAAAGTATAATCTTTAGCTAATAAATTAGCAGCTAACGTAGTAATTAAAGGGTTTTGATGGTTAATAAAATACTTACCATCCAAAGTATTTCCACTTTGTAAAACGGTGTATGATTCCTCTAAAATTAAAGTAACAATTGGATTGTCAATTTCAATTTCTTTTTCTAAAATTTGTTTCAATAAATAACTGGCAGCAGTTTCAGTTTCATCAATAAGTTTATCAGAATAATTGACAATTAATCGAATCAAATCGCGTTCCTGATCATCAAAAATAATGGAGTCGCTGAGTAATTCCTGAAACTGTTCACCATGCGATTTTTCTGGTGGTACAAAACCATCAAAAGCATCATTATTAATGTATTCTTTTTCTTTATCGGTTAAAAACTGCTTGCGCAATTTATTCAACTCAACTATCAAAATCTGTTCGTCAATGCTCATTAAACGAGCACATTCACTTACAAAAATAGAACGCTTAATACTGTCCGGAATTTTGCTGATACTTTCTACAATTTCACGAGTAACATTTGCTTTTTTTATTGGATCGTTGCCGGCATCGGCTAATAAAAGATTTACTTTAAAAGCAATGAAATCTTGTCGCTCTGTTTCTAAATAATTTTTAAAAGCATCGCTGCCTACTTTTTGACTATAACTATCAGGATCGTCTCCATCTGGAAACGTTAAAACGCGAACGTTTAACCCTTGTTCCAAAAGCATGTCAATTCCCCTAATACTTGCTTTTATTCCAGCTGCATCACCATCAAAAAGAACAGTTACATTTTCGGTAAATCGTTTAATTAATCGAATTTGTCCTTCGGTTAATGAAGTTCCACTTGAAGCAACTACATTTTCCACACCCGATTGGTGCATGCTAATTACATCGGTATAACCTTCAACGAGGTAAACGGCATCTTGTTTTCTGATTTCATTTTTACCATAATAAAGTCCGTAAAGCTCATTGCTTTTATGGTAAAGCAAAGTTTCGGGCGAGTTTACATATTTAGGACTATTGGGTTCTTTTTTTAAATATCGGCCTGCAAATGCAATTACTTTTCCGTTTAAATTATGAATAGGAAAAATTACTCGACCACGGTAAGCATCAAATTTTTTTCCATCTTCTTTATGTTTAACCAAACCTGAGCTAAACAATAAATCTTCGCTGAATTGATTGGCAATTGCTTTATCGAAAAAGGCTGACCAACTATCTAAGCTATATCCTAAGTTAAATTTTTTGATGGTATCGTTTCTGAAACCACGGTTTTCAAAATAACTTAAACCAATGGCTTGCCCTATTTCGTTGTTTAATAAAATATCTTGAAAATAATCGTTTGCCCAATTATTTAATATTTGTAAACTTTCCTTTTCATCACGCTGTTTTTTCTCTTCATCTACGTTTACATATTCTTGTTGCGGCCATTCTACATTGAATTTTTCGGCTAAAAACTTTAATGCAGGAACATAACCTAAACTGTCGTGTTCCATGATAAAATTAACAACATTGCCGGCTTTGCCGCAACCAAAACATTTGAAAATTCCTTTGGCAGGACTTACAGAAAAGGAAGGAGATTTTTCAGTATGAAAAGGACAAAGTCCAGTTAAGTTAGAACCTCTGCGTTTTAAACGCACGTAATCACCAATTACTTGTTCAATATTGGCGGCATATATAATTTCGTCTATTTTAGCTTGAGGTATCAATTTTTCAAAAATAAGGATATTTTGGAAAATTCGAATTGTTAAATTCTAAATTCGAATTTGTTTTGAAATATTGCCCGCAGATTACGCAGATAATCGCAGATGATTTGTTGCTGATGTTGGTGTTTTAGCATAATAATCTACTTATGAATTGTATTATAAATCCTATTCATTTACCATAATGACTTCTTGGGTTTTAGCTTTTTTGATACTGGCTAAATAAACACCTACAAAAACGATGACCATAAAAATTAATTTTTCAAAATTGAGTTCATCAGTAGCAAATGTTATGGCAATAATGGTGGCGCAAACAGGTTGTAAATAAATATATGAACCCACCAAGCTACTGCTGGCATGGCGCAATGCATAAGCATTGAGCACATAAGTTAAAAAAGTAGAACCCACAGTGATGAAGACTACAAAAGCCCAAATTTTAGGAGTAAAAGTAAGCCATTGAATTTGGCTAAATTCAGCAGCGCCAAATGGTAAAACCAATAATGTTCCAAATAAAAAGCTGTAAAGTGTAACAGTTAATGGATGATATTTATGAATTAATTGTTTGGCATAAACCAAGTAAAATGCATAAATAATTGCATTAGCAGCCACCATTATATCACCTAAAACACGATCTGAATCAAACTGAAACTTTCGTCCGCCTACCAACATAATGGCACCTAAACTTGCTAATAAAACACCCATTAATTTTTGAAAAGATAGCTTTTCTTTGTGCCAAATCATTGCAATAACAATCACAAAAATGGGAGTGTTCATCATTAAAACCGATGCATTGATTGGGGTGGTAATTGACAAACCTTTAAAGAACAACATCATGTTTGCTGCTACTCCAAAAATGGCGCATACCAATAATTTCAGGTAATCTTTTTTATCAGTAATTTTCTCTTTGATAAATGATTTATGAAACAAAATAATGAGCACACTTGCTACCGAAACACGTAATAAAATAAATGCAAAAGGTTTAATATAAAAGGGCATTACCTGCTTTGCAATGCTGAAAGTTG
>CAMCQX010000199.1 GCA_945876985.1 Chitinophaga pinensis | reverse complement strand
CAATCTGTTTTGCTATTGGCAGGTCTTCTGACTCGCATCATTTTTGTTTGGTCTTCCCGTTCCGCTTGGCGGAACAGTGACAAGAATAGAAACAAAAAACGATTTTAGTTTTTAGGCTAAAATAAGATGCTCACAGCAGCGGGTACTGTTCAGGTTTTTCACCTGATTCCCTTTTAATTTTTGAAACGATTTTAACACCGTTTAAAAACCAAATGCGAAGCAAATATAATTTGAATGTTGGAATGAGCAAGGATTATTTTTTGTTAAGCTGATTTGTTAAGATTTAATAAAGCTTTAGCTTCAAGCGAAGGCTTCGTTTTTGTATCGTTTAAAACTACTTTTAAACATTCGTCAACTAAATTTCATAATCTGATAAAATTATCAGTTTTTTGTGTTTCAAAATTATGTCAGATATCATCAAGCTTTTACCAGAACATGTAGCTAACCAAATAGCAGCGGGCGAAGTAATTCAGCGTCCAGCAAGTATAGTTAAAGAGCTTTTAGACAATAGCATTGACGCGGATGCATCGCATATAAAACTAATAGTAAAAGATGCTGGAAAAGCATTGGTTCAAGTAATAGATAACGGCAAAGGTATGAGCGAAACCGATGCACGTATGTGTTGGGAGCGCCATGCTACTTCTAAAATTACCAGCATTGCCGATGTTTTTAAAATAAAAACAATGGGTTTTCGTGGCGAAGCTTTAGCCTCCATTGCTTCTGTGGCAAAAGTGGAACTTAAAACCAAAAGAGATGAAGATACAGTTGGCACTTTTATAGTAATAGAAGGAAGCAATACCATTACACAAGAAGCAACGGCTTGCCCAACTGGAACAAGCATTACCGTTAAAAATTTGTTTTTTAATATTCCTGCACGCAGAAATTTTTTAAAGTCAAATCCTGTGGAGTTACGCCATATCATTGATGAATTTACTAGAGCCGCTTTGGCTAATCCAAGCATTGGCTTTGAACTTTTTCATAACGATGATTTGTTACACCAATTAAAACCAGCTGATTTAGCTTTTAGAATCTGTGATTTATTTGACGATAAAAAACCTGAAAATTTGTTATTGTTCGAAGAACAAACTACCATCATTAACGCAAGTGGATTTATTGGAAAGCCACAAATAGCTAAGAAAACCAGGGGCGAACAATTTATTTTTGTAAACAATCGTTTTATAAAAGATGCGTATTTGAATCATGCCATTGTTAGCGGATTTGAAAACATCATTGCCAAAGATCAATACCCATTTTATTGTATCAATATTGAAATAGATCCATCAAAAATTGATGTTAATATTCATCCAACTAAAACCGAAGTAAAGTTTGAAGATGAGCGAAATATTTATCAAATTTTAAGAGCGGTTACCCGCAAAGTTTTAGGCGAAAATTTTGAAACTCCAACTTTGGACAACAGCCATGACGATAACCGTTTTTTGCAACGCGATTTGTATAATAACCAAGTTACTCACTTTAATAATATACAAAGCAACAGCTCGCAAACCATTGGAAAGTCTAGCGATGGCAAGAACGATTTGTTTAAAAATGAATATGCAAATTCCCGAAATTTTAAAAAACAACAAACTACTAATTGGGAAGATTTATTTAAAATAGCCGCACCGGAATCGTCAATAGAAGCACAGAATTCAATTGAGCAAAATACACAACAAACGCTCATTGAAAACAACAAACAAAACAGTCAGCAGTTTTTACAAATTCAACAAACTTATATTGCTACGCAAATAAAAAGTGGCATGTTGTTAATTAGTCAGCAGGCAGCGCATGAACGAATTTTATTTGAAAAATATTTAATTGCCATCAAGATGCAGCCCATTGTTAGTCAGCAAAAATTATTTCCAAAAGCCATTACTTTAAATGCGAACGATGAAAGTATTTTACGAGAAATTTTACCTGAAATAAAAGCATTGGGATTTGATGTAAATGAATTTGGAAAAAACACATTTGTGGTAAATGGTGTTCCGGCCGAAATGCAATACAATAACGAGCAAGATTTGATTTTGGATTTAATAAGTAACTATAAAGAAAACAAAAATTTAGCCGATAGTAAACACGAATTAATAGCTAAAATTTTAGCCAAAAAGGCAGCCATTAAGGCTGGCACTGTGCTTGCCATCGATGAAATGAACCGGATGGTAGATGAACTTTTTGCATGTAGCGAACCCAAATATTCGCCCGATGGAAAAGCTTGTTTACTGACCCTTAGTATGGCCGAATTAGCCAATATGTTTAAATAAATTGTTCCAATAAATAAATAAAAATGTTCAAACAATATCGTCCACCAAGTGCAAGTATATTGCCACCGGCAGTAAAAAATTTGTTAATCATTAACGGTCTTTTTTTCTTAGCAACCTATGTTTTAAAAGATAGAAATGTGGTAGATTTAACCAAAACATTTGGGCTATTTTTTCCATTAAGTCAAAACTTTAAACCATTTCAGCTGCTAACTTACATGTTTATGCATGCCGATTTTTTTCATATTTTTTTCAATATGTTAAGCTTATATATGTTTGGCGCTAGCATTGAAAATTTATGGGGTTGGAAACGTTTTAGTGTTTTTTATTTAGTAACAGCTTTAGGTGGAGCTGTTGTTTATTTATTGGTAAAATACATTGAAATCTCACAGTTAAAATCGCAAATTCCATTAGACGTTTATAACATGGTAGTGAACGATGGAACCGAAATGATTAAGAACGGTTATAATTATACCAACACGCAGGCTGCAGATTTAAATTTACTCATTAATATTCCTGTAATAGGCGCGAGTGGCGCGGTGTATGGCGTTTTACTAGCCTTTGGAATGATGTTTCCAAATACCGAAATTATGATGCTGATGTTCCCAGTTCCTATCAAAGCCAAATACTTGGTTTTTATGATGGGTGGCATGGAATTATTGCTCGGAATTAATAATTCTGCTGGCGATAATGTGGCGCATTTTGCCCATTTAGGTGGTATGTTATTTGGTTTTATTTTGGTTAAATATTGGAATAAAACCAATAGAAATACTTTTTATTAACAGTTTATTTTTTATTCAATTTTCCCATGTCGTTATTAGATGATTTAAAATACAAGTTGACACAAAAAAATGCAGTGGTAAGAATCATTGCATTGAACGTTTTGGTGTATTTGGTATTTGCGCTTGCACATGTTTTATTTTGGCTTTTTCAAGCCAATGATATTTTATCGTTGGTTGAAAAAAATTTTGTTTTATATGCCAATTTGAAAAATTTCATCATGCAACCTTGGGGCATTATTACCTACATGTTTTTTCACGATGGGTTTTTTCATATTCTGTTTAACATGCTTTGGTTATATTGGCTAGGCACTTTGCTTCACGAATATTTGGGTAATACACGCGTGTATCAAATTTATTTTGTTGGTGGTATTTTTGGCGGATTTCTTTATATGTTTTCCTATAATGTTTTCCCTGTTTTTAGTGTTAACCTAAACAATTCTTATGCATTAGGCGCATCAGCTGGAGTGCTATCTATTGTTGCGGCCGCGGCTACTTTGTTGCCAAAATATACAGTTACGTTATTTGGAATTTTCCCCGTTCAATTGCGTTACATTGCTTTGGTTTCTGTGTTAATTGATTTGTTAAATATTCCTAGCAATAACGCAGGTGGAAGAATTGCACATGTGGGTGGTGCGCTTTCAGGATTTTTATTTATAAAATACCTTTATACCAATAACGATTTAACCAATTTCATTCATTCGGTAAGTACTTTTTTCAAAGGATTTTTTAAGCAAAAACCTGTATTGAAAGTACACCATAAAGCTGATCAAAAAGTTAATTTCAGTGCTAAAGCAAACAAGCTAAATCAGGCGGATATAGATGCAATTTTAGACAAAATAAGCAAAAGCGGTTACGAAAGCTTAAGCTCAAAAGAAAAAGAACTGCTGTTTAAAGCGAGTAAGGAATAAAGGAGTGCGGAGTTCGAAGTGACAAAAGTAAAAAATGCGAAATGCGGAATGACAAAAGTGCGAAATAGGTATCAGGATAATATTATAAAATCAAACTGAACCAGTCAACTTATCAACCTAATTAACCAATTAACTTATCAACCAATCCATTTTCCAATAAATATTCCGCTATTTGAACAGTATTGGTGGCAGCGCCTTTGCGCAGGTTATCGGCCACAATCCATAAGTTTAATGAATTTGCTTGGCTTTCATCACGACTGATTCTTCCCACAAAAACCTCATCTTTTCCATCGGCAAATAATGGCATTGGATATTCAAAATTTGCAACATCATCTTTTAATATTATTCCGCTGGTATTGGTTAAAAGTGAGCGAACTTCTTGTAAATCAAAATCGTTTTCAAATTCAATGTTTACACTTTCTGAATGTCCACCAGTAGTAGGA
>CAMCQX010000198.1 GCA_945876985.1 Chitinophaga pinensis | reverse complement strand
CATTAGTAGCTAGTGCAGTTTTTTATACTGCAAATGCTCAAACAGCGCGTTTTCAGTTAATTCATAATGCTGCCGATCCTTCAATGGATACAGTGGATGTATATGTAAACGGGTTCAAATATGACAATGTAGCTTTCAGACAAGCAACTACATTATTAACTACCACTTCTGGTGCAGTAAAATTTAATGTTAACGATAGAAACAGCATTGATAGCAGTGATTTAGTTTTAAATCGTTTTACTTCAACTTTAGCAGCCAACTCAAATACAGTAATTATGATTACTGGTGTAAATAACACAGCTAATTTTAGCGCTAATCCCAATAGTATAAATACTGGAATTACTTTAATAACTAAAGCATTAACTACTTTGGCTGCAGGAAATGGAAAAGTACAAGTAAATATTTTTCATGGAGTAACTGACGCTCCTGGAGTTGATATGGTTTCTAAACCTTTAATTTCAACTGGAACATTACCTACAAATTTAAACTTTGCACAGGCCAATGCTTCAACTTTGTTTTTTAACAATGTTCCTACTTATTTAGAAATGCGTGTTGCAGGTACAAGTTCTGTTATAAAAGCTTACAGTGCAAATTTGACTTCATTTAACCAAAAAATGCTTACTGTTTTTGCCTCTGGATTTGTAAATCCAACAGCCAATCAAAATGGAAAAAACTTTGGTGTGTTTGCCGTTGATACCAATGGAATTGTGTTAGAATTACAAGAAGCAACTCGCTTACAATTTATTCATAATGCAGCCGATGTAGCTTTGCAGAGTGTTGATATTTATTTAAACAATACCAAAGTGGCTGCTGCTTTAAATTTCAGAGAGGCAACTCCATTTTTAACAGTAAATACTGGTAACACCCAAGTAAGAATTTCCTCAGCTAACCAAACAGATACTTTGTTTTTTATTCCTTCAATAAATTTGGTTTCCGGCAAATCGTATTTAGCCATGGCAATGGGTTTAAAAGATACCAATGGATTTACAATCAATCCTGATGGAGTAAACAGAATTTTAAACGTTACAGGATTTGATAGCATGCCCGAAAGTTCATTGTTAGCGGGTAGTTTCCAATATTTGGTAGCCAACGGTAATACCGATGCCCCTCAAATATCGTTTAATAAAGTTCCTTCACAAACGAGTGTAATTTCTAATTTAAAATACGGTGATTTTTCAGCATTAAGAACTGATAATACTGGTTATATTTTTAATATTAGTAATGGTTCAAAATCGGAATATAATGGTGCTTATTCATTGAATGCAGCTGCTTATTTAAATCAATCTGGTGTGGTTTTTACTTCAGGTTTTTACCGTGCCGCTGGCAATCCTACTAACGCTGCTTCTTTTAAAGTAATGCTAGCTTTAAGTAATGGAACAGTAGTAGAATTAACTCGTTTGCAAAACAAATTACAGTTTATCCATAATTCACCTGATACCACAATTCGCAATGTAGATATTTACGCAAATGGAATAAAAATAGTAAATGATTTAGGATTTAGAACTGCTACTGGAATTGCTAATGGAACTGACGCCTATGTGCCAGTAAGAATTAATTTAACTAGAGGAAATGCAGTTGATACTTCAAACGCACTTTGGTCTATCAGTATGTTGCCAGATTCTAACTTTAACATTGCTATAGCTTATGGATTTACAGGTGCTTCTTACCGCGCAAATCCTGATGGAATTTCTACAGCGTTTGGTGTAAAAATGGTTACTCCAGGTAAAATATTTTCAACATTTCCAACTCCTTCTAACGAAGTAATATTTTTTCATGGTGGGGTAAATGTAGGAAAATTAAATATTCAAGCTGATCAAGAAGCATTATTTGTAGCTAAAAATACATCTTATGGTTCTTTATATAAATATAGCCCTACCAAAGGAAATGCAGGTGCTTCTTATTTTGTAAATGATGCTGTAACAGGTAAAGGTTTAATGTCTTCAAACATAAATTTTGTTGGTAGAAGTGGTTTAGCAGGTGTGATGTTTGCCTCAGGGTTTTTATTAGATTTAAGAAATTATATTGACTCAAGTTTAGTTGCTGGTAAATACGTAAGAAAAGATTCAGCGTATAATAAATCAGATTCTATATTCAATAAAGCGAATCCTAATTTTGCTTTGAGTTTTTATATTGCTTGGAGCAATGGAATAGTTGATTCATTTGAAAGTGTTAAATTCAGAACTGGTACAAATGAAATTTTTGAAAACAATAATTTTGTAATGTATCCAAATCCTGCTAAAGAAAATGTTTCCATTGTATTAAATGCCACTCAAAAATCAGAAGGAAATGTAAATTTATTCGACATGAAAGGCGCTTTGATAAAATCAATAAATACTCAATTAGTTACAGGAATTAACAAAGTAGATTTGTCATTAACTGATTTGCCAAAAGGAATGTATTTTGTTCAAATCAATAGCAACGAAAGCACATTGACTAAAAAATTAATTATAGAATAATCATTCAATTTATTCAAAATAAAAAAACGAGCTCAATTTAAATTGGCTCGTTTTTTTTATGAATATTATAGCTACAAAAGCAGCAATTAAATTACTTTATTGTTCCTAATTGTATTATTTCAAAATCTGTAGATTTGATGGTTTTTAAACTTTGAACTTCAGTGTCAAGCCAACGAGAATCAGGTGCTCCGCTAATAAACATATCGGAACCTATATCAGCTAAAATGATTCCATAAGTTTTCATTGCTTTTAAAATAACTTGAATATTTGTGGCATAAATACTTATGTTAAATGAAGCTTTTAAACGAAGCTTTGCACCCATTGGAAGCGATGAACCACTTAAGCCAGTTCCATTTACTTTATGGCTAGCAGGACTAACATAACCGTTAAAAACTTTTGGTTTGCTTAAAGTAAATCTAATACAATGGTCAATGGTTCCAGATGCAACTTCATCATACCTAAGTAAGCAAGGTAAAATGGGCAAACCAGCAGCATCGGCCGATGTAAAACCTGCTGTTCTGGTTGCGTTTGAGTTTAAATCAAATATGGCACCGCACGATGCACCCCAACCATTTCCACTTTGGCTTGCATTATACATTTCGTATAGTTTTCCATTTTCAATATCAACTGTTAGTACATGGCTATCGCCAACTCCGTTGCCTTCAATTGGCGCTGTTAATGGAACAGGATATGGTCCGGCATCGCTTTCATTACCATAATTTCCATCGTAAGTATTAGCTCTAAATGTGATTGGTACTTTTACTTGACTGCCACAAACCACTGAAAATGGAATTCCTATTGGCGCTCCTTGCCATAATCCACTTCCAAAATCGGGATGTAAACTCACACTACCAATTGCTGAAATTATTGCAGCCGATTTCGAATCAACAGCAGCATTTGAAATATCTGTATTTAAGGGATTGGAAGCGGGAAAAATCTGAATCTTTTCCAAGTCGGCTTTGCTTAGATTGTTACAACTTACTGGTGTTACAATTGGAGTTTTATCGCACGATGAAAAAATAATTGCAATGGCTAGAAATGTAAATATTTTCATATTTAGAATGTTAAATTATATTACAAGCTTAGAGCAAGCATTTAAAATATCCTAATTTTGAAAGTAATATTCCTTTAAAACGAAATCGATTTATTTAAAACCCTCAATGGTAATCATTACTTTTCCAAAGTTATATTGCTGAATAAGCATTAAACTTTTATCGTTATTTAAAAAAGCCCAAAAGCGTTCTGGATCAGATTTTAAATACTCGCCCGTTTCTTCATTCATGGATTGTTTGGTGTGTTTGTCTATGGCTTTGGTATAAAGTTTTAAGCATTGAATGGCTCCATTATTATTGGTAATATTGATGGTACAAATTGCTTTGTTTTGCAATAAGCTATCAATCAATTTTTGATTTTGATTTTCATCGTAACCATCAAAATTTAATTGCTTAAACGTAGCAATATAAAACCTTAAAAACTGTAAGTCTGATATGGTTTTTACTTTTTTGTTTGCATCAAAAATCAGGGGTGCTTGCACGTTACTATTGTCAATATAAAAGCTATTGGCTGCATTTTCATAGTTAAACTCAATGCTTTTTATGTCTTCTGGTTGGTAGTTAAAAACTGTTCTATCTCGCCAAGTTAAACTATCGCTAATAAACCGTGGAGTTAAGTAACCAAAAAAGCCTGGAATATGCACTGCATATGGTTTTGACGAACCTTCAATTAACATATAAGTTCCATTTTGTTCTTGCGTAGCCGATCCAATATAAAGTATTTTTACTGTTTCATCTTTTGAATAAAACTGTGCTTTTATTCCTGTAGTTGCTAAGTCGCCAACTGCCGAATTATGCTCACTTTGAGGAACTGGTCGTAATACCGCCAAGTTTTTAACAGTTGCTAAAAGCAATTCTATTTTGCTGAAATCTGCCATTTTATTATTGTTAATGGTCCAGGTTTGTGGTCC
>CAMCQX010000197.1 GCA_945876985.1 Chitinophaga pinensis | reverse complement strand
CTGTTCCTACTACAATTAATGGCTTGCGACAGCTCGTTAAAGTTTATTCAAATTGCCGATAAGCTAGCTACAGAAGGTAATTACAGCGATGCTGCCGATAATTATTATACCGCATTTTTTATCAATCCTAAAAATACCAAAGCTAAATTAGGCTTACAAAAAAGTGCGCAAATGGTATTGGATGCAAAGTTCAGCGCTTTTGCCAAACATGTGGTTTCGGGTGATAATGAGGATGCTTTAAGGCAATATAATTACTGTAAAGATTATTTCAATCATTTAAAAAACATTGGCATTGACCTGAATTGGCTTACCCTTTACGAACAACTTTACGAGGAAACAAAGCAAGAATTTATTGGCAAACAATATGATATTGGCCTTGGCCTAATAAAGGAAAATAAATTTGATAAAGCAGAATTGGCTTTTGATAGAATTTTAGAATTTGATAGCAGTTATAAAAATGTGTCTGTGTTACGTATTCAAAGTGTGGTGGAACCTTTATACAATCAAGGTGTAAAATACATGGAGGTAAAAAATTATAAAGCCGCTTATAAAGTTTTTAATCAAGTTTCAAGTTTCGATAAAACATTTAAGCAAACTGTGCAGTTATTGAATGAATCGTTACAAAAAGCAAGTTTGCCCATTGCTGCTATTTTAGTTAGCAAAAAAACATTTGAAAATCAAGAAGACAGTTCATTTTACCAGTTATTGGTAGATAAATTAAGCAATTCAAAGAACCCATTTTTGAAAATAATAGACCGTAATAATTTAGAAAATCTATTGAAAGAAAAAGCATTTGGAATTACTGAAATTACAGATGCTGAAACGGCTAGTAAAGCAGGTAAATTAATTGGTGCCAAGTATTTTTTATTGATAGATATTAATGAAGTAGTTTTTGATGAAATGAAGCCAACTACCACTATTGAAACAGCATACGAATCGTTTAGCCAACGAGTGGTCAATGAAACAGGCGATGCTCAATCGGTAATAAAATTTAAAAAAGTAAATTACAATGAAACCAAGCAATACCGAAAAGTAGCAGCTAAGGTTTCATACCAATTGGTATCGGTTCAAAGTGGACAAATTGTTTCATCGGAAGTTTTTAGCGATGAAGCATTTGATGCACATGTTTATGCCCGATTTGATGGCAATAAAGACAATTTATACCCCAACTTACCAGCAGGGAACTTTATGCCAACTGCACCAAAAGAATGGACTGATAAATTTTATGAATTGAACCGAAGTTTAGCTAGTCAGCAAACGCTTTCAGATAAAACTTACGAAGCCATTAGCTTAAAAATTATAGACGATATTAACTTGTATATGGAACAGTAGTTTAGTTGTCAGTTGATAGTTGTCAGTTGTCAGTTGATAGTTGTTAGTTGGTAGTTGGTAGTTGGTAGTTTTAATTATAAAATATCAATCTCAAAAGGCGTAAGTGAAATAATTTCAAAAAGTGTTTGATGAAGTCAACTATCAAGAAATAAATTAAGCAAAACCAACTAATTTTATCATTCAATAATATAAATTTGTAATCTTGTAATCTTTCAATCAATCAAACCATGAAAATATTTAATCAAGCCATCGGCATGAATAGCATCATTTTAGCATTTACAAGTTTTGTTTTTTTTGCCTGTGGCAATGGTAATGAACCCCAAAAAGCATTAGAAGATAACAACAGAATTAGTGTAGCGGTAGATGAAAGTTTACGCCCGGTGATAGAAGCCGAAGAAATGGTTTTTGAATCCATCAACGATCAAAAACAAATAGATTTTATTTACACTAATCCGGCTGAGGCCATGCGCCTCATGCTTGCTGACAGCTGTAAATTAGCTATTATTCCTCGCATGGCTAATGCTGCTGAGCAAGTAGCCATAGACCAAGAACAATACAAGTTTTCGCAAATAAAAATCGCCATTGATGCCTTGGCATTTATTGTAAATAAGGAAAATACTGATACCATTTTTACTGTGAATCAAATTAAACAATTAATGGATGGAACAGCTACTGATTGGAGTCAAATATTTAGTAAAAATAAACTCGGTAAATTGCAAGTAGTTTTCGATAATCCAGGTTCGGGTGCTACGCAATATTTTAAAGATTCGTTATTGAATGGTAAAGATTTAGCCAAACATTGTTTTGCGGTAAATACCAATCCTGAAGTGATTGATTATGTAGAAAAAAATAAAAATGCCATTGGAATTATTGGCCTAAACTGGATAAGTGATAAAGACGATAGTAAAATGAAAGGCTTTTTGAATCGAATAAAAGTGGTGGAAGTAATTCCAAGAAAAATTACTTATGAATCCTTAACCTATAAACCCATTCAAGCAAATGTAGCCATTAGGCAATATCCTTTTTGTAGAGAAATATTTGTAATAGGCAGGCAAGCAAGTTTAACTTTAGGTAACGATTTTTTAAATTATATTATTGGTGACCAAGGTCAACGCATTATTTTAAAAGCAGGTTTGGTTCCGGCTAAAGCTCCTATTAGAATATTACAAATAACTAAATAGGCAATGGGCAATGGGCAAAAAAAATATTTAGAACTTATATCCTAATTAACTTATCAACCTATTAACCAATCAACAATTCAGCAATTTAACAATTCAACTCCCGATATGTCGGGACAACAATTCATAGCAATCAATAAATGCAATATAAAACAATCAATCAAACAGACATTCAATTTTTTGAAAGTATAGTTGGCCAAAACTTTGTTTTAGTTCAAAGCGAAGACAAGCAAAATTACACCCACGATTATACCGAGGACCTCAGTTTTATGCCCGATGTGGTTATTAAACCGAGCAATGAATTAGAAATATCCGCTATTTT
Source organism: Chitinophaga pinensis (assembly GCA_945876985.1). GTDB lineage: Bacteria > Bacteroidota > Bacteroidia > UKL13-3 > UKL13-3 > JAAFJM01. Next base: position 1,603 of record CAMCQX010000197.1, on the reverse strand, counting down.
AAAATATTGCAATGAGCAACATATCATTGTTACACCCAGAGGTGCTGGAACCGGATTAAGTGGTGGTGCATTAGCAGTTCATGGTGGCGTAATTATAGCCATGGAACGATTCAATAAAATTATCAATATTGATGAAAGAAATTTTCAAGCTACGGTTGAACCAGGTGTAATCAATGAAGCATTTCAGCAAGCAGTAATTGAAAAAGGTTTGTTTTATCCACCCGATCCTGCTAGCAAAGGAAGTTGTTTTTTGGGTGGAAACTTAGCGCATAGCAGCGGTGGACCAAGGGCTTTAAAGTATGGTACTACCCGCGATTATGTGTTAAATATTCAAGTAGTTTTGGCCAATGGTGAAATTATTTGGACAGGTGCTAATACCTTAAAATATTCAACAGGTTATAACCTTACGCATTTAATGATTGGTAGTGAAGGAACATTGGGAATTATCACCAAAATGGTTTTAAAATTAATTCCTTATCCTACTCAAACATTACTGATGTTAGCACCATTTAACTCGCCCGAAAATGCTTGCGAAGCGGTAGGTGCCATATTTAGAGCAGGCTGCAATCCATCAGTTTGTGAGTTTGTAGAACCCGATGGATTCAGGCTTTCGGCTGCTTTGTTAAATATAAATTTTGAAATTCCTGAGTCGGTTGGAGCATATTTATTAATAGAAGTAGATGGCAATAATATGGATGTGATGATGCTAGAATGTGAGGCCATAAGCAATGTACTTTATGCGCATGAAAGTGCGGAAGTATTATTTGCTGAAAGCTCAGATCAGAAAGAATATTTTTGGAAATTACGCAGAAGTATAGGCGAAGCCACTAAACATAACAATACCTATAAAGAAGAAGATACCGTAGTTCCAAGAGCTGAGTTACCCTTGTTATTTAAAGGGGTAAAGGAAATTGGTGAAAAGTATAATTTCAGAACCATCTGTTACGGACATGCTGGTGATGGAAACATGCATGTAAACATTTTAAAAGACGATTTGAGTGATGAATATTGGAACAATAATATTGATCCTGGCATTGTTGAAATATTTGAATTATGTAAAAAACTTGGTGGAACTATTAGTGGTGAACATGGCATTGGCTATGTTCAAAAAAAGTTTATGCCCATTATGTTTTCCGAAAACCACCTGAACCTAATGCGCCAAATCAAACTGGCCTTTGACCCAAATTTAATTTTAAATCCAGGTAAGATTTTTTAGAATATCAGGTTACTATTATTTTATTTTATAATTTTATTTTTTTTGGGTCCTGACGATTTGAGAAAAACGAAAGAATTTCTATTTGATTATTATTTAATCTATAATATATTGTATTGAATTTTAAAACAACAACTCTTCTAACATCTTTTTTAAATTCAGATACTTGAAAAATATCTGGATTTTTAGATATCAAATTTAAAGTTTCCTCTAGTTTTTCTGCAAGATTTTTAAGTTCTTTTTCTGACCAATTTTGCTCAATGTATTCAATGGTATTTTCTAACTCTTTTAAGGCAAAATCAGTCCAAAAGATATTATAACCATTTTTCATACAGCATTCTTGCTTTTGAATGTGAATTTAGTTTACCTAACTCAGCATCTTCAATTCCA
>CAMCQX010000196.1 GCA_945876985.1 Chitinophaga pinensis | reverse complement strand
GAAAAGCTCCAACAAACTTCATGTTGCAAGCATCAGTTGGCAAATTAACACAGTCTTGCCCACGGTTGTGTCTTTTGACCAACCGTTGTTACTTTATTGGTCGGTGAAAACACCGACCATAGGCAAATATGCTCCCGATTTATCGGGATTGAATGAAGAAAAAATCACCAGCCAGGAGCTAGAAGCCAGTTGCTAGAGGCAAATAAAACATCCAACAAATGTCATGCTGCAAGCATCAGTTGGTAAACTGACACAGTCTTCTTTCCTTATAAATAACATGGAGAAAATACAAAAAAAATCCCAATAACATTTCGTTATTGGGATTTTTTATTTGCTAACAGCTAGCGGCCAGAAGCCAGCAGCTAATTAGTTACTTGCTTGTTCTGCATAAGCTTCAGTAGGAATACAAGCACAAATTAAATTTCTATCGCCATAAGTATCATTAATTCTACTTACGCTTGGCCAAAATTTAGCGGCTCTTACATATGGTAATGGGTATGCTGCTTGCTGGCGGCTGTATGCATGTTTCCATTCATCGCTGGTAACCATGCTAGCAGTGTGAGGTGCATTTTTAAGCATATTGTCTAACTTATCAACTGTACCATTTTCAATAGCTGTTACTTCATTTCTAATTGAAATCATGGCATCACAAAAACGATCTAATTCATGTTTAGCTTCGCTTTCAGTAGGCTCTATCATTACAGTTCCAGCCACTGGGAACGAAATAGTAGGCGCATGGAATCCATAATCCATTAAACGTTTTGCTATGTCACTCACTTCTACTCCAGATGCTTGTTTGAAAACACGAGTATCTAAAATCATTTCGTGGGCACATCTACCTTTTGGTCCAACGTACATAATTTGGTAATGTTTTTCTAAACGAGTTTTGATGTAATTGGCATTTAAAATAGCATATTTAGTCGCATTTTCTAAACCTTCAGTTCCCATCATTCTGATATATGCATACGATATTAATAGAATAGAAGCGCTACCCCAAGGTGCAGCACTCACTGCGTGCATTGATTGGTTTCCGCCATCCATATCTACTACTGCATGTCCTGGTAAAAAAGGAACTAAATGAGCGCCCACACCAATTGGTCCCATTCCTGGTCCACCGCCACCATGAGGAATACAGAAAGTTTTATGTAAATTTAAATGACAAACATCTGCACCAATAGCAGCCGGACTTGTTAATCCAACTTGCGCATTCATGTTAGCACCATCCATATAAACTTGTCCGCCATTTTCATGAATAATTCCACAAATATCAATGATACCTTCTTCAAAAACACCATAAGTAGAAGGATAAGTAACCATTAAACAAGCTAAATTATCTTTGTGTTCAATGGCTTTTGCCCTAATATCTTCAATGTCGATATAACCGTTTTCTAAAGTTTTGGTAACAATTACTTTCATGCCAGCCATAATTGCACTTGCAGGATTTGTTCCATGTGCCGATGAAGGAATCAAAGCAATATTTCTATGTGATTCACCTTTTGCTTTAAAATATTCTCTTATGGTCATTAAGCCAGCATACTCGCCTTGTGCGCCAGCATTTGGTTGTAATGAAATGCCAGCAAAACCAGTTACTTGTTTCAAATATTCCGATAATTCATTAAATATTTGCGTATAACCAGCCGCTTGGTTTCTAGGAATAAATGGATGTAAAACACTGAATCCAGCATAAGTTACCGGAATCATTTCGGCTGTTGCATTTAATTTCATGGTGCAACTTCCTAAAGCTATCATGCTTTCGCAAAGCGATAAATCTTTTGATTCTAATAATTTAATATAACGTAACATTTCATGCTCGCTGTGGTGTGAATTAAACACAGGATGTGTCATAAAATCAGAAGTACGAGCAAACGATGAATCAAAGTTAAACGATGAATGATTCAATGAAATATTTTTGCCTGTAAGGCAATTTAATAATTCAGTAATTCCTTCTAAAGTATGTGTTTCATCTATTGAAATTGAAATGTGTTGATCGTCAATTTTATTAATATTTATTTCAGCATTTACACAAGTAGCTATTGCAGCGTTAGCATTGCCAACGGCAACAGTAATGGTATCAAAATAATTTTTATTTACTACAGCATGACCATTTTCGTTCAAGGCATTTGCCAATGTTTTGGTTAAACCATGTACTCTTCCAGCTATATTTTTTAAGCCATCAGGACCATGATAAACGCCATACATACTTGCCATAATCGACAATAATACTTGTGCTGTACAAATGTTTGAAGTTGCTTTTTCGCGTTTAATATGTTGCTCACGCGTTTGCAATGCCATACGTAAAGCCGAATTTCCTTGGCTATCAATAGAAATACCAATTAACCTACCTGGCATTTGACGTTTGTATGCATCTTTGGTTGCAAAGAAACCAGCATGCGGTCCACCATAACCCATTGGAACACCAAATCGTTGAGAAGTACCAACTACCACATCGGCACCCCATTCGCCTGGAGGCGTTAACAAAGTTAAGCTTAAAATATCGGCAGCAACAGCCACTAAAATGTTATTTTCTTTGGCATTTGCCATGAATTTACTGTAATCAAATATTTCACCATTTGATGCAGGATATTGAATCATTGCTCCAAAATATGTATTGTCTAATTGAGCTGTTTCATGGTTACCAATTACTATTTCTATACCTGTAGGTTCAGCTCTTGTAATTAATACATCAATGGTTTGTTTGAAGCAAAGTTCAGAAACAAAAAATTTGCTAGCAGCTTCATTTTTACCTTCAGCATGCATTAAGCTCATGGCTTCTGCTGCTGCAGTTGCTTCATCTAATAAACTGGCATTTGCTATTTCCATTCCAGTAAGGTCAATGATCATTGTTTGGTAATTTAACAATGCTTCTAATCTACCTTGGGCTATTTCTGGTTGGTAAGGAGTGTAGGCAGTGTACCAATTTGGATTTTCGAAAATGTTACGTAAAACCACATTGGGTGTATGAGTTCCATAATAACCCTGACCAATAAAGTTCTTATAAATTTTATTGTTTTCAGAAATTGCTTTTAACATGCTTAACAATTCCATTTCTGTTAATGCCGCTGGCAATTTCATACGTTCCTTCAAGCGAATATGTGCCGGAATTGTTTCGTCTATTAATTGATCAATTGAACTAACACCAATGGTTTTAAGCATTGATTCTGTGTCTTTTCTCATTGGCGAATTATGGCGATAAACAAATTCGTCTTTATGGTTTGTTTTTATTTGCATGTGAATGTTTTAATTTTTTTTGACAAATGTACTTTTTACAATGTAAATATATAAATGATTAAGGTCAAAAATTTTTACATAAAAAAACCCGTTTCAATCAAATTGAAACAGGTTTTATGAAATAGTATTTTTAAAAATTATGGTATTACATTTCCATTTGAATCAGTTACTGTAGCAGCCGATGCAGGAGGAGGAGTTGCAGGCATTGCCGTAGTTCCTTCTATATTATCTTTTATTCTACTTTCAGTTCCAGTAACTTCTTGTTCACCACTCGGACGAGCAAAGTTGGAAGCTAAACTTAAAACGATTAACGCAATGGCTAATATCCAAGTAGCTTTTTCTACCACATCCGTACTTCTATTAGCACCCATAATTTGGTTTGGAGCTGAGAAATTAGCAGCAATTCCGCCACCTTTAGGATTTTGAATTAATACTACCAATGTAAGAAGTACGCAAACGATAATGATTAGGATTAGAAAAAATATCATAGTTTTAGTTAATGTGGTGTTCGGTTTTTATTTTATTTATTAGGGCTGCGAAATAAGCATTTTTATGTGGATATATCAAACATAATTTTTCATAAGTTAAAATTGATTTTTTTACCAATCCTTGTTTCAAATAAATGCTTGCTAATGTTTCACTTACAATTTCATCTTTTTCCTCCGCACTGTTTTTTGCCACAGTTATTGGGTCAAAAAATTCAGTTTTTGGTCGAGAAATACTTGGATTTTCTCGCATAAATTTGTCTAAAATGTTATCAATTTCATTTTTTGAGGTTTCACTTTTAACATTTATTGTTTCATTTATTGGAAGTGCCTCTATTTCTTTAGCTGGTAAAGGAATATAAATTGTTGAAAACGAATTTTCGAACAAACTATTATCTATTGTAAAATTATTAAAATCTACCAATACTTCATTTTCATCAGAATCCGCTATAGTAGGTTTGGTTTCAAAATGACTATTGAATAAAGGATCAAAAATAGGAGTTTCATAGTTTGGAATTAAACCTTCTTTTTTATCATATATAATATACGATTTTTCTTCCTCCAACTCAATTGCCTTTAACGCTTCAAAATCGGGTAATATTGATTCAACTTGAGCATTAAAATTATTTTGGGTTTCTGCTGTTGAATCAGAAATGTTGCTTTTTCGTTCAAAAGGATCTGAATGATCATGGGCTATTTCAATGCCAGTTTCAATATTTTTACTTAAATCGTT
>CAMCQX010000195.1 GCA_945876985.1 Chitinophaga pinensis | reverse complement strand
TGGATTCAAGATAAATTTCAATTCAAAGATTTAATTTTACGCGTTGGTTTACGTGTTGAAAGATTTGATGCAAATCAAATTGTATTACGCGATCCTTATTCAATGGTTCCAATTTTATCGGCAGGAGAAATTAGAACAGCAGCAGCAGGTTCATTGAAAATAGAAAAAGATGCAATTCCTTCAATAGTTCAAGATGATTGGAAAGTATATATTAATACAGATAATTTCAGCTCAAATACTTATGGTGTAGCAGGTTTTAGAAATGGTAATAATTGGTACGACAAAAATGGTAATCCAGTTTCAGATCCAGCAGCCATTCAACGTGCAGCAGGAACCAGTCAAAATGTACCTTATGTTACTGATGCTAAAAGTCCAAAAGTACCAACAGCCGCTTCTTTTAAAGATTACGTGCCAGATGTAAAAATTTCACCTCGTGTTTGGTTCTCTTTCCCTATTAATACTTCTTCTCAATTCTATGGTACTTACGATATTTTAAATCAAAGGCCAGGTGGAAACGTTGCTCAAATTGATGATTATTTTTACTTGTCAAACAGGTTAACAGGTGTTATTGCAAACCCAGATTTGAAAATGACGCAAGTAACTGCTTATGAAATTGGATTCCGCCAGCAAATTGGTAAAAATTCCGCCATTGGTTTAATAGCTACTTACAGAGAAAACAGAAATATGACTCAATTATATAGCTTTATTCAAGCATGGCCGAATACTTATACTACAGTAGGAAATATAGATTTTTCAACTGTTAAGTCTATAGGTTTAGAGTATAAATTAATTGACATGGGAAATGTAAATATTGATGCAAATTATAACTTACAGTTTGCCGATGGTTCAGGTTCAAATATTTCATCAAGTTCAGCTTTAATTCAAGCTGGTTTGCCAAATACCAGAACAATTTTCCCTTTAGATTTTGACACACGTCACACCTTTAAAACTAATTTTGATTTCCATTATAAAGATGGCAAAAAATATGATGGTCCTATCATTGGTGGTAAAAAAATATTGGAAAATGCTGGTTGTAATTTTATTTTCTCAGCATATTCTGGTCGTCCTTATACTCAAAACTTAACCGCTACACCTGATGCACAATCGGGAGCAGCTACCAGAAGTTCAATTAAAGGAACACCAAACGGAGCTAATTTACCAGCTCAGTTTAATGTGGACATTAACATTGATAAAAATTTTACCATTAAAAATGGTAATGCAGGAGCTAAAGTGAAAGAATACCGCATGCGTGTATTCTTAACAGTAACTAATTTATTAAATGCAGCAAATGTTACTAGCGTTTATAGATACACAGGTAGCGCTTATAGCGATGGTTATTTAAGTTCACCGTTTGCAGCCGATCAAATTAGAACTGCAACCAATGCTCAATCGTTTGTTGACCTATATAATACAAGAATGGTAAACTCTGATAGATTTTTATTACCACGCTTAACACGTATTGGAATTTCAGTTCAGTTTTAAAAAAGAAAAAAATAATTTTATGTTAAACTTTAAAAATATAAAAACAGCAGCATTATTTTTGAGTGCTTTAGGATTTTGTTTAAATCTTCAAGCTCGTGAAAATATTGGAAAAGGAAACTTAGCTGGTAAATCAGCTAATGAAAATCCTTCATTTAAATCAAGTATTCCATTGTCTAAAATGGGTGCTGGTTGCTTACCAGCAACTGCTCAAAAAGAACTTTCAGTAAACAATGTTAGAACCATTATTTTAAATGGTGGCGACATGTGGTGGAATTTAAGTAATGCACGTTATGAAGTTCCTAAAGTTCAAACTGGTCAAGTAGCTAAAAACTCTTTGTTTTCAGGCGCACTTTGGATTGGTGGTATCACGCAAGGAAATTTAAGATTAGCAGCGCAAACGTATCGTCAAACTGGTAACGATTTTTATCCAGGTCCGTTACAAATTGATGGTTCTGCTAGTATTTCTGCCGATAGATGTAAAACTTTTGATAAAGTTTGGACAGTTACTCGTACTCAAATTGCCGCTCATATTGATGGTGATCCAGCAAATGCTCCAGACGAAATTAGAAGTTGGCCAGGTAACGGAAGTACTGGCGAGGCTAAATTTTTAGCACCATTCTTTGATGCAAACAATGATGGAGTTTATAGCTACGATGAAGGTGATTATCCTACTTTTAACCAAGGTGAAGCTGGCTTGGCTTCCATACCAGATCAAATGATGTTCATTTGTTATAATGACAAAGGAAATATTCATACTGAAACTCAAGGTTTACCTTTAAACTTAGAATTTAGGTTACAAGCATTTGGTTTTGCAACCAATGATGAGGTAAATAACATGACTTTTTATAAAACTACCATTATTAACAGAGGTACAGAAGAAATTGATAGCTGTGTATTTGGACAATGGGTAGATCCTGATTTAGGTAATTATGTAGATGATTATGTAGAATGTGATGTGAAAAGAAATTTAGGAATTTGCTATAACGGTGACGATAATGACGAAGGTATTTTAGGTTATGGATTAAATCCACCTAGTATTGGGGTAAACTTTTTTGAAGGTCCGTTAAATGAAAAAGGAAAACAAATTGGTTTAACCAAATTCGTTTATTATGATAATAACCAATCTCAACAAGGAAATCCTTCCAATCCTGCTCATTTTTGGAACTATTTAAATGGCCGTTGGAAAGATGGACAACCAATTACTTATGGAGGAAATGGTAGAGGTGGTTCAGATACTGCTAGTTATATGTTCCCTGGTTCTACCGATCCGGGCAAAAGAGCTGCATGGACTGAAAAAATAGCTGGAAATACGCCTGCAGATAGACGTTTTTTACAAACTGCCGGTTCTTTTAAATTATTACCAGGTGCTGTAAATAGAGTTACAATTGGTGTAGTTTGGTCAAGAGCTACCACTGGTGGTGCTACTGGTTCATTTAATTTATTAAAAGAAGCTAGTGATAAAGCAACTGTTTTATTTAAAAATAATTTTAAAATTTTAAGAGGACCTGAATTTGATGACAATGCTGTTAAAATTACTGAACTAAATCGTGAATTAGTAATTAATATTATCAATTCTGAAAAACCAGAAACATTTAAAGCAAAAGTATCTGGATTATGTACTGACTCAACTGACTATAAATTCCAAGGTTACCAAATTTACCAACTTAAAATCCCTACTACACCAAGTGATTTTTCTGACAGGGATCAAGCCAGGTTAGTAGCCCAATGTGATTTACAAGATGGTATAGGTTTTATAGTAAACATTGCTAATGATCCTGATTTAGGAAATGTAAAAAAAGTAATGGTAAATGGAGAAGACAAAGGTATACGTCATTCATTCCAAATAACGCGAGATGTGTTTTCTATTGAATCAGATCAAACTTTGGTAAATTATAAAAACTATCATTTTTTAATTGTTCCTTATGCAGCAGTTACTAATTGTGTAGACGAAGCTTTACAATATTTATCAGGTTCAAAACCAGTAATTATAACTTGCACACCTCACTTGTCATCCGGACATCAACAAGGAACTCAATTAAATGGTGGTTATACTAGTGGACCTGCTTTAATTAGAATTGAAGGAATTGGAAACAGTGGTAATTTCTTGAATTTATCAAAAGAATCAATTGAAGAAGCCTTAGCAGCTCCATATTTTTCTAAAAAACCTAAATATTTAGAAGGTCAAGGACCAGTAATTATTAAAGTAGTAAATCCATTTAAAGTTCCTTTAGCAGATTTTAGAATATTTATTACTGATAAATCGGCAAATACCAAAATAAGTGATTCTCTTTCAAGAGAAAATGCAAAATGGTATATTGTAAATACAATTACTAATGATACTTTTTTAGGTAAAAGAAATTTAGAATTAAGCAATGAACAAATTTTTGATGAACTTGGATTGTCAGTTACTGTAAGTCAAGTTGCAGCCCCTGGAGATCCAAATAATAGTACTGATTTATCAAATGGTTTTGTAGATGGTACCATTACTTTTTCTGACCCTACAAACCCATGGTTACAAGGCGTTCCAGATGGTATGATTGCTATTCCACCTTTTAATTGGATTAGATCAGGAAATACAGGAACACCTGACTTCGCAAACGTTGGGGAGCATGACTTTTTTAGATCAATTGGTGGTAGCAAAGTTGCCATTGATCCAAGAAAACAATTTGGAAACATATTAGGTGGAACATGGGCTCCTTTTGAATTAGCTGCTAAAGCTACTTTAACCAAAACAGCTACTAATTTATATACAAGTAGTTATGGACCAGGACTTAGTTTAACACCTAATACCAATCAAATTTCTGAGGACAATCCTTTGTCTACTTTACAAAGTGTGGATGTTGTTTTTACAAATGATAAAAGCAAATGGTCGCAATGTATTGTTTTGGAAATGGGTGAAAACAGAGAGCAAAATATTGGGAATGTTGCCAAAGGCAATATCAGGTATTCACTTTCAGTAGATAAAGA
>CAMCQX010000194.1 GCA_945876985.1 Chitinophaga pinensis | reverse complement strand
ATGCTACTCATATTTGGCAACGATATTTTTAGTTTATTTAAATAAACAAATTGAAACGCATAAAAAGCCTTTGTTGAATGTTCAGCAAAGGCTTTTTTGTTAATCTACATTTTGCTGTAAACCTTCTTTGGCTTTTTTAAGAATGTTTTCAAGGGTAATTTCACTCGGTCTAAAATAAGTTTTATTGAGTAAATCAATGCCTTCTAAAAGTTCTAGATAAATTGTTCTCAATGAATCATCTTCATTGATTGCATTTTCAATTGATAAGGAATCCTGGAGATTTGTTTCCTTATAAATGTAGTTTAATAAATCGTCTTCAGTGTAAATTTTTATCATATAATTTAATTAATTATAGGTGAAACGAATTGATAGTATATTTTAGTATTAATAAAATTTATTTTATTTGCTTTAGTACATTTTTTGCTAAAATCCACCTTCCATTTTGGTTGTAATGTTCTGTTGTCCAGTTCTGATCAATAAAATCTTTACCGTTTACTAGCTCAAAACTATTTACCACAATTGCACCTTTTCCGGTATATCTTTCAATCAATAATTGTTTGTTTTCTTGCATAATATGATGCAATTCTTTTCCAACCAAACTATCTGCATATTGAACATTTTCAGCTAACAAATGGAAAATTAGTTTTAATTTTTTTTGCTTTGCAACAGTTACAATTTCATCAAAATCTTTTATTCTCGGATTATTCAAAGTATCAATTGAAAACGCATATGTTTTTATATAATGGCAAGCCAAAGAAATTTTTGGACCATCCCAATCACCATTAGGTAAAAGATAAGTTCCATTTCCCATTGCATTATCCCACTGACGAACATTTTTATATGGAAAATTAATAGGAACATTTATTTTATTTTTGGACCAATTTTGTTCATTTATATAATCTCGCATTTGAACAGATTTATTGTCAAAAGCGTTAAATGTTAGTTTTATTCTTTTAAAAATTGGAGGCATGCTTTCATACATAACATTGGCTTGCGATAAATTTGTTTCTAATTTTGAATTGATCCAAGGTGAGCCAAAAGAACGAGCATTTAAAGTAACAACTATGGTTTTAACTAAAGCATTTGAATTAATATTTTTTATTAAATTTAAATATGTTTTAGCATGAATGGCGCCATGTTCAACAGCATTTATTTTAAGAGGAGAAAGGGTATCCATCATTTGAGAAATAGATAGCAAACAAGTGTCGGAGTTGGCTTTAGTAGCATTACTAGATTCAGCAAAATACAATACATCACTATTATATTGCAAACTATCTAATTGCAAAAGCATTTTTGCATCAAACAATTCTAAATCGGTTTTATAAAAATATTTAGTATAAATAATATTGGAAAAATAAATGCTCATAGCTCCAATTACCAATGCAGCACAAAGTTTATAAAAAAGTTTTTTCATGCTTAAAATTGAAAATAAATGAATTGATAACTTTGAATTCCACTAAATAAAAGCAAGCAAAAGGCTAATAAAATATAAATTGCCCAACGAATGATTATATGTTGATTTTGTAAAAATTTATCGAAACGAGATTTATAAATTGAAACCTCAAAAAATATTAATACTATAAGCATTGCTATAGTTTGGTAACCAAATAACAGTTCTTTTTTAGCATCAAAAGTATAAGTAAAACATTGCTTAAGCACCAACATGGCTTTTTCAAGATTTTCAGCTCTAAAAAATACCCAAATAAAGGTTACCAAAGTAAAAGTAGCTATGGCTCCAAAAGTTAAAAAGATTTTGTTTTTAGCAATGGAAACAGGAATAAAATTTGAAAAACCTTTTTCAATTAAATAAAACAAACCATGAAGAAAACCCCAAATAATAAAGGTATAATTGGCGCCATGCCAAAAACCACTTAAAGAAAACACCAATAAAACATTTATCATCCAACGAAAAGCATTGACATAACTTCCACCCATTGGAAAAAAAACATAATTACGAAACCAAGTGGTTAATGAAATATGCCAACGTTGCCAAAATTGGTAAAAATTGGTGGCAAAATATGGTTGTTTAAAATTATCCATTAAATTTATTCCTAATAGTCGAGCGGCACCAACTGCAATGGTTGAATATCCATAAAAATCGGCATAAATTTGAATAGAAAAAGCTATTAATGCTATCCAAGCTGAACTTGAATAATACTGAGTTGGGTTACTATAAAATTCATTTACTAAAGGAGCTAAATTATCGGCAATACACATTTTTACAAACAAGCCATAAAGAATTAACCTTAGTCCATTGCTTATGTTTTTAAATTTAAATACATGCTTTCTTCGTAATTCTTTTCCTAAAGAATCGTATCGTTCAATAGGCCCAGCCACCATTTGAGGGAAAAACAGTACATAATTGGCAAAATATCCAATATGTTTTTCCGCTTTTTGTTTTCCTTTATAAACTTCTATGGTATAACTAAGCGACTGAAAAGTGTGAAATGAAAGTCCAATGGGAAGTATAATATCTAAGTGTTTGATATTTGGCAAATAAGTTGCCGATACATCTATAAAAAAATTGTAGTATTTGAAATATACCAATAAACCAATATTACTAATGATGCTAAATAAAAGCCAAAACAATTTTGCTTTATTTTTACTATTTTCTATTAAAATCCCACATACATAATCAATGATTATAATGAAATAAAGGATGAAGATATAAGGTAAAAAAAATGCCGAATAAAAGTAAGTACTGGCAATAAAAAGTAATATCCAACGGTATTTATGTTTTAATAAATAGAACAACAAAGTTACTATTGGAAAAAAAATAAGAAAGTGTAAAGAGTTAAAAAGCATATTTATAATAAAACTAAAATGGGTACCCTATTCCAAAGTTAAAAATACTATTGTTCCAATACCAACCTATATCATTGGCATTATTAATTACCCATCTGCTACCATAGGGTTTAGCAGGTTCATGAATTGGAAAAGCACCATCTAACCTAAAAATAAAAATACTTAAATTAAGTCTAACTCCAATTCCAGAGCCAACGGCTAATTCGTTATAAAAATTTGAAATATTGAAATTTGCTCCTTCCCTACTGTCTTGCCTCACTGCCCAAACATTTCCAACATCGGTAAAAACAGCGCCTTCAAATAATTTTTTATAAATATTAAATCTGTATTCCATGTTCATTTCAAATTTAATATCGCCCGATTTATCAATTTGATTTGTTGAATAATAAACACCTGGACCAATAGACCTTGGCCTGAAAGCTCTTAAACTATTAGCACCGCCAGTAAAAAATCTTTTTTCAAATGGAATATAATTTGGTGAATTCCCATAAGGTAAAGCATAACCAAAAGCAATGCGATAAACAACTGTATTATTAGGATCTAACCAATGATTATATCTAAAATCGATAAAGGTTTTAACATATTGAAAATAATTTAAGCCAAATAATTCATATTGGTTTTTGATGTTCCTAGTAGAATCAGTAATTTTTGGAGCATCTAATAAAATGTTCAATGCCGAAACTAAATTACCTGCTAATTCTAAAGCATCCCAACGAAGGAAAAAATAACTTTTTCCTTTACTTTTAAGTTGATTATTAAAAGTAAAACCTAGTCTTATATCATTTATAACTAAATTATTGGCAAATACATTTTGAAGAAAAATATCGGTTTTACTTTTAGCTTCTAAAGTAGAATTTGTAAAATTAGTTTTAATAAAACTTATTTCGGGAAATGCTACATAATAACTAATGAGTTTACGATTAATTTGATAAGAAGAACCAATGGTAAAAACCCTTCTTTCATATTGCACATTTTTTTCGTAAATAATTGATGAATTTACAATGGTTTTGGTATTTGCATTGTTTATTCTTCTATCAATTTTATTAAAAAACAATAATTGAGGAATGGTTACACTTGCCGAAAAAGATTGTTCGCTGCTATTAAAAAAAGGAATAACAGGAATACTATCTCCACTTTGGGCCTCAAAACTTGAGCGAAAACGCAGTTGAAGAATTTCACCATTATGAAAAATATTTCTATCGGTTAACTGAAGAACAGCTGCTAAACCATAATTTCTATAAGAATTTACATTAATTAAATTAGCTTGATCACTGGTAATTGCTTGAGGTTCTATTGATACATCGTACTTTTTTTGTTGTTTGAGTTCAATATAAAAATCAATGAAATTTTGACTATCGTTTTCAATAATTGTTGGCGTGATTGTGATTAATTTAAAAAGCTGCAAATCGTTTAACCTACCATAAGTTTTAATCAAATTGTTTTGTTGAAATAAATCTCCGGTTGTTAAAAAATTCATTTTTGCCAATACATTAGGATGAATTTTACTGCCGTTTTCTAAATATTTAAATCCTTTTGTAAACAATGTATCATGGTTAATATTTAAAGATTTAATACTTGGTTCTACTTCTATGGTAATATTTCTAATAAAATAAATTTTGAAAGGCTTTAAATCTTCTTTATTTTTAAT
>CAMCQX010000193.1 GCA_945876985.1 Chitinophaga pinensis | reverse complement strand
GAAATTGTAGATTTACGTTCCTTACAACCTTTAGATGAAGCAACAATTATGGCAAGTGTTATCAAGCATGGTAAATGTTTGGTGGTTACTGAAGAGCCTTTACTGAATTCCTTTGCCGAAAGTTTAGCAGCAAGAATTATGCAACAATGCTTTACCAAATTAGATGCTCCCGTTATGACCATTGGATCTAAAAATTTACCTGCTGTTGCGCTTAATATGGGCTTAGAAGCAGAAATGCTTCCTAATGCTGATAAGGTAGCAGCTAAGTTAAACGACTTATTGAATTTTTAAATAATGGCCTTGATTCTTTGTATAGAAACTGCCACTGAAATTTGTTCGGTTGCTATTGCAAAAGATGGTAAAACCATTGCGCTTGCCGAAGATAAATTAGGCAATAACCATGCTTCGCAATTACATATTTTAGTACAAAAAGCTTTAGACATTGCAGGTGTTACTTTGCAAAATTTAAATGCCATTGCGGTGAGCAAAGGTCCCGGAAGTTATACTGGTTTGCGTGTGGGTGTTTCATCGGTAAAAGGTTATTGTTATGCTTTGCAAATACCAATGATTGCCATCAATACTTTACAAAGTTTAGCCAACGGATATTTAACGTATCAGCCAAATTATAATGGATTGATTTGCCCCATGATTGATGCGAGGCGAATGGAAGTTTATTGCGCATTATTTGATAATCAATTAGCAGAAATATTACCCACACAAGCTAAAATTATTGATGAACTTTCGTTCCAAGAAGAATTACTTCAAAATGAAATAGTTTTTATTGGAAATGGGGCGGAAAAATGCAATGGTAAATTCGAAACTCAATCCCGCTTTAGCGGGACGAAATTCGAAATTGGATATGTTTGTAATGCTAGTTTTATTTCATCATTGGCACAATCAGCCTTTGATAAAAATAATTTTGAAGATGTGGCTTATTTTGAACCTTATTATTTGAAAGATTTTGTTGGAACTGTTGCAAAAAAATTAGTTTAAACTTAAAATAAAAAGTGCATTTCAAACAAATAAATAGAGAGCAATTCAAGTCATTTTTTGATTTACTTCAAAAGATAAATTTCAGTTATCTAATCATTGCTATTTACTTTGTCCTAAGTGTAATATTTGCTTTTGAACGTATTTTAAACATTGATTGTACTTTCTTTTTTTTTAATATTGTAAATTATAAAACTTTTTTTATTCCTGAATATAGGTTTGGTATTTTTTTATCGCAAATACCGCTAATTATTGCTGCTAAAATAGGGCTAAGCTTAACCAGTTTAATTTATATTTACTCCATCTCTTTTCCAATATTTTATTTATTTGTGATATGGCTTTGCCATTCAATTTTGAAAGTAAAGCAAGCAGCTTTATTAGCCAGTTTAAGTTTAATAATTGGTGTTGCTTATAGTTTTTACCATCCAGTAACTGAAACTTACCATGCGTTAATTTTTACCTCTTTATTTCTTGGAGTTATTTTAAGTGAGGAAGTAAAAAAGCTAAATAATTTTAGTGCCTTGTCCATTATAATTTCGATTGAAATATTAGCTTTAATTTCACATCCTATAGCTGTATTTACATGCTCCTTTGTAATTGTTTATATTTTTTTTAATAAAGAAATTAATTATAAAAAAGGTATTTTACTTTTATTATTTCCAATATTTTCCATTGCAATTAGATTTCTTTTGGTAGATGAAAAAAGTTATGATGGCAAGCAGTATGATAGTTTGTTTGCCAACTTACAGTCCGTCCAAAATTTCTTTACATTATACCCTGTTCGCTACCTTTACGACCGTATGTTTGGCTTATATTTAGCACCACTTATTATAATAATTTACAGTGTTTTTATATTTGTTTACAACAAGAAATATTTATTGCTTTCATTTATGTTATTAGCAAGCCTCACTTATATAGTAATAGCTATTTTAACCTTTGCCAATGGCGATGGAGATGTAATGATGGAAAAAACATTTATGCCTTTTCTTTTTATGTATACCATTCCATTTGTTGATTTGTTTTTTAAATCAAATCGTAAAGTGAAAATATTCAATACAATGATAATTATTTTTATTGTATTGTTGTCATTTGCCGGCATCATAAAAACATCAGGAATACACACAAATAGATTAGATAAATTGACAGAAACTTTGGCTAAAACATCTTATCCAAAAACAATATACAATTATTCCGATTTAGACAAAAATCTGACAAGGTTTAATAATTGGGGAACAGGTATTGAAACCCTAATACTAGCCAAATGTAAATTAAATAAAACAGCCACTTTATATTTGGTAGATGATAAATTAAAATTTGAATATCCTAAAAATGACAGCAGTTTGTTTTTAAGTATTACTTGGTGGTCGCATTGGAACAAAAATATACTTGATTCCAACTATTTTAAAGTTGCTGAACTTCCTTATAAAATAAGATAATATAAACGAACTCCAAGGTGTGGTGTGTTCAATCATTAATCCTGATTACAAATAATTGGTTTGCCTCATGATAGATGCCAAGTGAATGGAAGTTTATTGCGCTTTATTTGATAATCAATTAGCAGAAATTTTACCCACTCAAGCTAAGATTATTGATGAACATTCGTTCCATGAAGAATTACTTCAACATGAAATAGTTTTTATTGGAAATGGAGCGGAAAAATGCAACAAGAATTTTGGATTTCGGATTTTGGATTTTGGATTTGAAATTTTGTGTAATGCCAGTTTTCTTTCATCATTGGCACAAGCAGCATTTGATAAAAATGAGTTTGAAGATGTGGCTTATTTTGAACCTTTTTATTTGAAAGATTTTGTGGGAACTGTTGCAAAAAAATTAGTTTAAACCATTCCTAACTTTCAGGAATAATTTAAACTAATTCAATGCCTTTTACAGATAGGTTTTTAGTGATTAATACTTATTTTTTTGTAATAAATATGATTGTCTGCTAATATTTTTACAATGTAATTTCCTTCTTTAATAGTACTCACGTCTATTGCGTTTTCAGCAGTATTATTGTTTAATTCTTTGTGTAAAATTTCTTTACCATTTAAATCTAATAAATCAATAACAGCATTTTTGGTGGTATTATTAAATAGTAAATTTAATTGATTACTTACCGGATTTGGAAATACATTTATACTGAATAAATCTGATTCCTGAATTCCTGTACCAAGTTTTTCTGTAACTTTTAACACTTGTGTTTTGGTGGTGTTTCTAGTAATTGCAAAAGCACCATAAAAATTTACATCACCAGTTCCTTTTGCAGGAGCAGTCCACTGGAAAGTCCAAACTGCAGTAGCAGTGTTTTTTGGAGTAGAATGAGTAATATATTTACCAATTACCCAGCTTCCAGTTCCTGCAGCTAAAGTTCCTAATTCTGTTCCTGTTATGTTTTGTGGTGAAATTTGAAAACCTTTATTTCCTGTTCC
Organism: Chitinophaga pinensis; assembly: GCA_945876985.1. Lineage (GTDB taxonomy): Bacteria > Bacteroidota > Bacteroidia > UKL13-3 > UKL13-3 > JAAFJM01. The sequence goes on along the minus strand of CAMCQX010000193.1, from coordinate 1,045 downwards.
AGTTAATGTAACAGTAACTGTATATGCATTATTTGGCGTATATCCTTCAGTAGGAACATTGGTAGTAATTATATTTGATGCTTCAGATGGAGCACCAGTATGACAACCAGATGTGAAACATGTTCCGCCACCGTCACCAGGTGATCCAGTTCTTGCTCCTGGTGCTCCGTTTGGTGAAGAATTGATTGTGTTATTGATTAACACCATTGGTAAAATTAATGCGCTTACAATGAGTAATTTTTTGTTCATATATTTTTTTTAGTTTCACAAAAACATCTTTTTTATTTACATTTCAATGTCATATTTTTTATGACAAACATGGTTTTTAATTTTTTAACCAAGTCTCCGGATTTAAAGCTTTTTTTCCTTTAAATATTTCAAAATGAATTTCAGTTTTTTGTTCAGATTCAAAAGTAAAAACTGTTCCTAAAACTTCTCCGGAATTTATTTCTTGCCCTATTTTTACTTGAATATTTTCCAATTTAGCGTAAACGGTAAAGTACTCACCATGTTTCACTAAAATAATTTTTTCCATTCCTGGTACTTCAAAAATGGCTTTTACTTTTCCTTTATAAACACTTCGAACTGTTGTTTCTTTTTTACAAGCTATGTTTATTCCGTTATTGGTGGTATAAACTGCTTTTAAAGTAGGGTGTTGGTGGGTTCCAAATCCTTCGGCTATATAACCATTGTTAACAGGCCAAGGCAAACGATTTTTCATGTTTTCAAAGTTAGCATTGGTCAATAAATCATCAGGCGAAAGTGTTGACTCAGGAACTTTTTTAGTTTCAGGTTTTGTCTCAATTCCTTTTTTCTTGTTTTCAGCTATGAGTTTTGCTCTTTCTATGTCAGACTTTTCATTGGCTATTTTACGTCTTTCTTCTTCACGTCTTCTGGCATCTTCAATTTCTTTTTGAATTAAATCTGATATTTTTTGCGATAATTTTTGAAAATTTCTTTCGTTTTGAGCCTGCTCTTCTTGTAATACTTTTTGTTTTTGTTGTAATCCAGTAAGCACTTTTGTTTCTACTTTTTTATCAACTTC
>CAMCQX010000192.1 GCA_945876985.1 Chitinophaga pinensis | reverse complement strand
TTTTTAGATACCAACATGTAATTCCTAACGGAATATTTTGTTTATCGTATTTTATATACCAACATGTAATTCCTAACGGAATATTTTGTTTATCGTTTTTTATATACCAACATATAATTCCTAACGGAATATTTTGTTTATCGTTTTTTATATACCAACATATAATTCCTAACGGAATATATTGTTTATCGTTTTTTATATACCAACATATAATTCCTACGGAATATAATTGTTTATCGTTTTCTTATGTTACCAACATGTAATTCCTACGGATTTATGTTACCAACATATAATTCTTAAGGAATATATTGTTTGCTGTCCCGTTAGGGACTTCATATTGGTAATACCTAAAGTCTAACGCTACTTTGTCCCGTTAGGGACTATACTTTTTTTTAATAATTCCTATTTTTCCAAATCATTTTTATGGGTAAAGCATAAAAAATTGAAACAATAAAAGTACTAATAAAAGTGTAAATTTCAAATATTAGTATGAAAAAAACATTTGGAAGTTTCTTTAGTTTTAAAGAAATAACTATTGATATAAAAAACTGTAAAAATATTTTGCAAATCCAAATTGTTATGGCGTTTTTAATATTAAAAAAAAACAATAAAATAAGCATGGGGTAAAATAGAGCCATCAACATAAAAACAGCTTTCCATTTTAAGTTTAATCCTTGAGCTCCAATTAACCAGCGCTTACGTTGGTGCAGAAAATTTATCAAAGAATATTGTGGTTTTGATTGAGTTAAATTGTCGTTTTCCAATAAATTTATTGATTCATAACCTTGATTTTTTATAGCTGTAAATAATGCTAAATCTTCAGTTACACTAAAGTCCAAATTTTGATAACCACCAGTGGCCAAATATGCTTTTTTACTAACAGCCATATTATTGCCAACGGCAGTACTTTTAAGTCCTAAGTTATCAAATGCAATTAGCAATCCTGAAAAATATAACCAATCAATACTTTGCATATTTGCAAAAAATCCTTTTCCACTTACAATAGTTGTTCCTGAAACAATTCCTGTTTTGGGGTTATTAAAATAGGGAACAATGCTTTTTACCCAATTTACATTTACATGAATATCAGCATCTGTAACAAAAATAATTTCATGGGTGCATTTTTCAAACAAATGTGCTAAAACATTGGCTTTTGCTCTCGCATTTCCCATTTGATTTGGAATATTTATTAACTTAAAATTTGGTTTACCTTGAATAAATTCGGTAATTAATTGTTCTGTTTCATCGGTAGATTGATCGTTACCTATTAATATTTCAATATTATTTTTATGATAATCCAATAATTCCAACGATTTTAAACAATCAATAATATTGTTTTCCTCATTGCGAGCAGCAATTAAAATTGAAATGTTTGGATATTGGTCATTTGCAATAAAAATTCGCTTTTGTTTTGAAATATTTAACAATGAAACAAAAAGGGTAAATTGCAAGCAAACAAAGCAAAAAAGTAAGAAGGTTAGGGCTATTTCCACGACTTGCAAATAAAAATAAAAATTGTCTAAAATTCGCAATTTTTATAAACAATTAGAAACAAACACAATAGAGTTTAATAAATGCTAATTAAAACTTGCAAGCCTATTTAAAAATTATATTTTTGCAATCCTTTTAAAGAAAATAAAAATAAAACAGTTTATGAAGAAAATTGCAACATTCGCATTATCATTTTTAGTAATATCAATTACAAGTCAAACATTTGCTCAAAAAGGCAAAAAAAGTAACGCTACAGCCGTAAAACTTATTCCTGCTGTTAAGTCAAATCCTGTTGTTTTTGTTTATGGAACCGATACCGTTTTCCAAAACGAATTTGAAAGATTACTTTATAAAAACAAAACCAATAAAGATAAATTAACAGAAAAGGAAGTACGTGAGTATTTGGAACTTTATATTAATTTTAAACTGAAGGTGAAGGAAGCTAAAGCAATGAAATTGGATACAAATAACAATTTTAAAACTGAATTAGCAGGTTACAGAAAACAATTAGCAAATCCTTATTTAACAGACAAAAAAGTAAGTGAAAAGTTAATGCAAGAAGCATATGAACGAATGAAAACTGAAATAAATGGTGGCCATATTTTATTGTTTTGCAACGAAAATGCTAGTCCTTCCGATACTTTAGCTGCTTATAACAAACTAATAGATATAAGAAAACGTGCTTTGAAAGGTGAAAATTTTGATTCATTGGCTAGCAAATATTCTGAAGATCCTTCAGCAAAAAAACAAGGTTCAAAATTAGGTTGGTTTACAGTATTCCAAATGGTTTATGCCTTTGAGAACAATGCCTATAAAACAGGCAAAAACGAAATATCAATGCCTTTTAGAACACAATTTGGTTACCATATTTTAAGAGTGAATGAAAAGCGTGAGGCAAGAGGTGAAGTTAAATTAGCACATATCATGATTAGAAATCAATATGAAGCAGCACCTGAACAAATTCAAGACGCTCAAAATAAAATTGACTCTATTTATGGTTTAATAATACATGGTGAAACTTTTGAAGCAACAGCAGAAAAATATAGCCAAGATGAAGCCAGTAGTAAAAACAAAGGTGTGATGAATTGGATGGCTAGTTTAAGCGGTTATCCTGAAGAATTTAAAGATGCGGCTTTTTCTTTAAATTTAGGAGATGTATCAAAACCATTTAAAACTAATTTCGGTTTTCATATTATCAAATTAATTGAAAAACGCCCGCTTGGAGAGTTTAAAGATGTACAAGATGTAATTAAGCAAAAAACTAATAAAGATTCACGTTCTGAAAGTTCAAAAGCTGCTGTAGTTACAAGGGTAAAAGTAGAAAACAATTACAAAGAAAATACCGCTAATTTAAAAACATTTGCAAATACATTAGACTCTAGCTTTATCAATGCTGCTTGGACATATGATGAAGAAAAAATAAGCACCAATCCATTGTTTTCAATAGGAACTGCTACCTATTCAGTTAAAGATTTTGCAAGTTATTTAAAAGCAAATCAACAACCTTTGGAAAAAGCATCTATTTTTATGGCAGTTCAAAATTCATTCCATAACTGGGCTAACGACAAATGTTTGGCTTACGAAGAATCAATTTTAGGAAATAAATACGAAGATTTTAAAAATGTAATGCAAGAATATAATGATGGGATATTATTATTTGATTTAACCGATAAAAAAGTATGGAGTAAAGCGGTTAGTGATACTATTGGTTTAGAGAAATTTTATGAAATAAATAAAAGTAATTATAATTGGAAAGAAAGAGTTTCTTATGCTATTTTTACTTGCCTAAATGAAAAAACCAAAGTTGAAGCAGTAAAAATGTTCAGTAAAGGAAAATCACAATTAGAAGTTTTTGAAAAATTAAACAAAAAAATTGCAGGAACAATTAGCAGCAAAGAGGTTAAAAGTGAACGCTCTGATGCCACCGCTGATAAGCTTTGGGACAAAAAAGGAATAGTTGATATTGCCAATGCGGAAGGTAGTTTTAAATTTTATATTGTTAACGGTGTAGTAAATAGTGAAACTAAAACGTTAAAAGAAGCCAAAGGAATGGCAACTAGCGAATATCAAAACCAATTAGAAAAAGATTGGATCAAGGAATTGAGAAGTAAATACAATATTACTGTGAATGATGATGCTGTAAAAGGATTGTTTTAGTAGTTTAAATATAGAAATATATACTAAAAGAGATTGTTTCATTCCAATATTTTGAGATGAGACAATCTCTTTAACATTTAAAATAAGTTTGTTTTTTGCTGAGCAAAAAACAATTTCTAATTAAAATACCAGTTAAATAATAAATAAACGTGTTTAAATCTATAAAATTATCAGTATTTTTTACTGCATTTATCTTGATAGTTTTCGGGATGGTAAATACATGTATTGCCCAACCTGGTTCAGGCGAAACAATTGATGGAATAGTTGGTGTATTTGCCGACAAAATTATTTTACATTCAGAAATAGAATTTGAATACCAACAGTTTTTAAAGGAGTATCCAGAAAAAAGGAATGATACCATTAGGTGTGATATTTTAAAACAAAAACTAACTGAAAAATTGCTTTCAACTAAAGCAGAAATTGATAGCTTACCCCTTTCTGATGAAAGAATAGATGGTGAATTGGAACAGAGAATTCAATATTTTGCACGCCAATTTGGAGGAGAAAAAGGATTAGAGGAGTTTTATGGTAAAACTATTTTAGAAATAAAACAAAACTACCGCGATAAAATAAAAACCAGTTTATTGATGCAGGAAATGCAACAAAAAATATTGAAAGATATTAAAGTTTCTCCCACCGATATCAAAACATTTTTCAATTCATTAAATAAAGATAGTCTCCCTTATTACAGCGCTGAAGTAGAAGTTTCGCAAATAATTATTGAACCAAAAGTTTCAAAAGAAGCCAAGGATATTGCTTTTCAAAAAATAACAGAACTTCGCGATCGATTATTAAATGGTGATAATTTTAGAACCCTTGCTAAAATTTATAGTGACGACAAAGG
>CAMCQX010000191.1 GCA_945876985.1 Chitinophaga pinensis | reverse complement strand
AACGATATTTATGATGATGCCAGTCCAAGATATACTGATGCTTCTAGCAAAATAATTTTCAGTTCTAATCGTCCAACAGACTCATTGAGCATGGGTGTAAATTCGAAATTAGCTGATGACAATAACTACGATGTTTATTTGTATGATATTGACGAATCGCCAAAGACAAGAATGCTCAAACGATTGACCAAAACGCCTTATATCAATGAAACAAATCCGATTGAATATAAGCGAAATTATTATGCATATATCAGTGATTATAACGGAACCAAAAACCGTTATGCCGCAAAGCTAGACGAAGAATATGATTTTACAGCTTTGTATATAAAGTATTTTGAATACACCGAAAAGTCAATGGATACGCTGCTTTATACCGATAAACCAACTTGGAGTGGAACATCATTTTCATACCGGGGCAAAAACATTGTGCTGGATAGCACAGTAGAAAAAATAGACACCATTATTTATAATAAAGATTTGGTGACCACTTATCCGCTTACTAATTACCAAAGAGGAATTTTAGCGCACGATGTATCGGCTCAGGCCAAAACTACTTACGACTTAATGTTGTTTAACAATAAGTATTTTATAAAATTAAGTCCGCAGGAACGCAGCATTGAAGAAGCTAGCAAACCAATAGAAAGCTATCCAAATATGTATAGGCTTAAAAGCGGTGTTACCAATAAACAATATGAAAGTGGCGTAAAATGTTTTAGAAGTTTTGCAGAGCAAATAAATGAACCCTATAACGGTGAAGCAAGTAATATAAAGCCGATAGAAACTGAAGAAAGAATAGCGCAAGACACCACACAATTCTTTTTTATAAGTGAGTTTACACCCGATGAATACAAGCGTCCGGCTTATATAATTATTCCAAAAGAAATGGCAAATGAAAGTTTGAAAAAAGGGTTGAAAATTAGTACGCCAAAGTTTTACGATGTTACTTTTTTTGCAGACCAAGTAGTTACTCAAATTGACAACTCCATCATCAATACCTATTATCAGCCAATAGGAAGTGCTAATGCGCAAATGTTCAATCCTGGTTTAAATGGAATGTTTAAATTAGGCATGATAGATTTGATGGAAGATTACAGATTTACGGGTGGTGTAAGGGTAAGTTTTGATTTAACAGGATTTGATTATTTTGCTTCATTTGAAACATTAAAAAAACGAGTAGATCACAAATTTGTTTTTTATCGCCAAAGCAGAAGTGGTGGAGTAGCCGAAAACGACAATGCTGTAAAAAGTTATAGCCACGAGTTAAGGTATATTTTAAAATATCCAATTTCACCAACCACTAGTTTTAGGTTAAATGTTTTTGGAAGAACTGATAGGGATATCTTAAAAGGTTCGAGTTCCGCAGTGATGGAAGTTCCCGATAGAGTGACCAATTGGTTGGGAGCTAAATTAGAATTTGTTTTTGATAACACACATCCGCGTGGAATGAACCTTTGGAACGGAACGCGACTAAAGTTTTTTTATGAACGCTATGCTAATTTCGATGATTGGAATACGCAACTTAATGCAGTTGGAGTAGATGCTAGGCATTATGAAAAAATTCACAGACAAATTATTTGGTGTACGCGTTTAACAGCAAATACATCGTTTGGGCCAGCTAAAGTAGTTTATTATTTGGGAGGAGTAGAAAACTGGATTGCCCCAAGGTTTAACAACGAATCAAGCACATCTACCACTGAAAATTATGTGTTTCAAGCTTTGGCAGCAAACATGCGTGGCTTTGAACAAAACATTAGAAATGGAAATAATTTTGCTTTACTGAATACGGAAATTCGCATTCCAATTTTCCAATATGCTTTCAATCGTCCGCTTAGAAGTTCGTTTTTAAATAATTTTCAAGTAGTTCCTTTCTTTGATTTGGGTTCGGCATGGATTGGAAATAATCCTTACAGCGATGACAATACTTTTAACCAAAAAACTATTAATATAACACCAGTTTTAGCAAGGGTTACCAATGTTCGCGATCCATTGGTGGCGGGATTCGGTGGCGGATTAAGAACAGTATTATTAGGCTATTTTGTTCGTTTTGATACCGCTTGGGGAATTCAAGATGCTGAAGTTGCAAAAAAGCCAATTTATTATTTTGCATTAGGATTGGATTTTTAGTAGAGACGCAAGGACTTGCTTTGTTTCTAAGCGCTAAAAAATTTATCTTCTTTCCAATTCTTCGGATTATTAACAATGTAATTTTGAATTCGTTCAAATGAATTTTCATCACGAATAATATGGTCATGAAAACGAGGTTGCCATACCTTAGATACGCAATGTTTAGGGTCTTGACAATGAACATGCATTAAATCATTATTATAACAATTTTTTTTAACCTTTGTAGTTACAGCTGATTTGAATCCACGAATAATAGACGCTAAATTTTTAGATTGTGATTCAAATTTTATTTCATCAGGTTGAAAATTTACCGTTGAATTGTATTCATTGTTTCCTATAATAATAATTCCATGAAAATGGTTTGGCATTACTATAAATTCACCCAACTCTAATGCCATATCTGACCTTAATTTAAATGTTTGCAACCATTCAGATATAACCAGTTCTCCTATTTTATTCAGTTGCATTTCACCATTATAAATTTCACCAAAATAATGCAATCTGTTTTTAGTACAAATAGTAACAAAATACGAACCTTCATTTCCATAATTCCAATTTTTTAATCGGGCAGAAGGTATTAGGTATTTGTTTTTGTATTTATCCATTTTAATTGTTTTCTGTTTACAATAATTATTTCCTGATTGCATGTTAGAGACGCGATGCTTCGCGTCTGTGCTTTAATAATTGTTTTACGTTTTAAAATTTTTGAAGAAATAAATTGCGTTAATACATTGTTTTAAAGACGCGAAGCATCGCGTCTCTACGTTTTCTTCGAATTTCCTATTTACTTTATTCCTTAATTACCTTTATGCTTTGTTTATTCATGCCATCAATGCTTAATAAATACATGCCACTTTGCAATGTTTCTAGGTTTACAATGGTTTCATCAATATTCAATTTGCCACTTATTAATGTTTGTCCTACCAGGTTTGTAATCATGTATTTTTTACCAACCAAATTGGTTTTATTGGTAATGATAATGCTACTTTTGGTTGGATTTGGATAAATATTCAAATCGTTATCTAAACTTAAATTATTAATCCCAACTGATATATTTATTGGCAAAATAGTTGAATCAATACAGCCATTGTTGTTGGTAATTTTAGCCATTAAACTTCCACTTCCAAGGCTTGGCCATAAAACACTTACTGCGTTAGTTCCTTGTCCGCTTTGAATAGTTCCCGTTGTAGTCCAATTATAAGTGCTGTTTGCCTGACTTAATACTGAATAAGCAAAAGGCGTTGAAATGGAATTTGGATTAATGTTTCCTATAATAGTTCCTATGCTTGGTTGTGCATTTACAATAACTATTTTTATAATTGAATCATTGCAATTTGCATTGTTTTTTGCTATTAATTTTACTGCAAAACTTCCTGCAGTAGCGTATGTTTTTGTTGCGTTTAAAACAGATGCAGTACTTGCATCGCCAAAGTTCCATGTTTGGGTGTTTGAATTGGTAGATGAATTGGTGAAACTAAAGTTGTTTCCTGTTAAACATTGCGCAGCATTAGCAACAGAAAAATTAGCTACAGCTTCTGCATTTACAGAAATGAATTTAGTGATAGAATCTAAACATTCATTGTTGGCGGTAACTACTAATTTTACTGATGTTCCGCCCAATATGTTGTAATGATAAGTTGGAGATTGTAAAGTAGAAGTATCACCATTTCCAAAGTCCCATTTGTATTTTAATGAACTATTGTTAGGTGTACTTTGATTGGTAAAAATAAAGTTGTTATTGCTTAAGCATTGCGCAGTTTTATTGATAGTAAAATTTATTGCAGTTGCTTTATCTGCTACTATCACAAATTGGGTGGCTGTATCTGCGCAAAAATTGCTTGATAAAGCAATTAATTTTACCGTATAATTTCCTGCATAATTATATGAAAAATACCTTATTAAATTATTTGATATTACATTATTTCCCAAACCAAAATTCCAAGTATATTGGTTACTTAAACCATTGTCAACCGATTGGTTCCAGAACTCAAAATAGTTATTGGTAATACATTGTGCGGTATCGTAAGTGTAAAATAAGGCTACTGGCGCTTTGCGAATACTCACTGTTTTGCTCACAGAATCTGTGCAACCATTATTGCTTGTAGTAATTAATTTAACTATTAGGTTTCCAGTATCTGTTACAGTTTTACTTGGGTTCAATAAATTGGATGTTGTATTATCACTGTACTTCCAATTATAGCTCATGGTGCCTGAATTAATGCCTGAAGTGTTTAATAAATTAATGGTAGCATTTGCATTTTTTAAACAAACATAAGTAGGAGCTGTAAAGTTAACAATTGGTTTTGGATACACCGTTAAATACTTGGCATTAGAAGTATCTGAACAGCCAGTATTACTTACAATGGCT
>CAMCQX010000190.1 GCA_945876985.1 Chitinophaga pinensis | reverse complement strand
GCTACCGTTGATGGAATCCAATTTATTAATGATTCAAAAGCAACCAATGTAAATGCGGCTTGGTATGCCTTAGAATGTATGGACAAACCAGTAGTTTGGATTGCTGGCGGAACCGATAAAGGCAATGATTATACCATGCTGAAAGAATTGGTGAAAGACAAAGTGAGAATGATAGTTTGCATGGGATTAGACAACTCGAAAATTCACGAAGCATTTGCTAAAGACGTAGATTTTATAGTAAATACTACCAGTGCTAATGAAGCAGTTTTGGTTGCAAAGCAATTTGCAAAAACTGGCGAATGTGTATTGTTATCGCCTGCATGCGCCTCGTTCGATTTGTTTAAAAACTACGAAGAACGTGGACGTATGTTCAAAAACGCAGTAAAAAGTTTATAATAAAAATAAATAGTTGGTGAGTGCCGATAACTATCGGCAACCAACCATGTTCAAAAAATAAAAAACAATCAAATCGGAATTTTAAAAAGTCTGCTTGCACAGACTTTTTATTCCAAAATATAAAATATGACCATTACCCAATTTTTAAAACCTAAAGGCGATAAGGCCATGTGGCTCATCATTTTGATGCTGTCGCTGTGGGGGTTGTTGGCGGTTTATAGTTCGGTAAGTTGGTTAGCTTACAAAAACCATAGCAGTGCATTTTTATATTTATTACAGCATGGTTTTTATATATTTATTGGTTTTATAATTATGCTTTACTTGCATACCATACACTATAAAAATTTTATGGGAATTGCAAAGTTTCTCCTCTATATTTCTTATGCTTTATTAATTGCAACCATACTTTTTGGAGTTACTATTAATGGTGCCAAACGTTGGATTTCATTTGGCGTTTTTACTTTTCAATCATCCGATTTTTCTAAGGTTGCTATTTTGCTTTATACCATCAGAACATTAGCAAAGCATAAAGATAATTTAGATGATATGAAAGGGGTAATATATCCATTACTCGGACATATTACTATCACTTGTGTGCTTATTGGTAAAGATAATTTAAGTACGGCTTTGATCCTATTTGTAACTTGTTTTTTAATGCTTTTTTTGGGAAGAGTTAGGGTAATTTACTTGTTAAAAATTGGAGGTGTTTCAATCTTTATTGGCGCATTATTTGGATTGTTTTTATATTTTGCTCCAGTTTCTATTATTAGTAAAATGGGCAGGATGGAAACTTGGCAAGGACGAATTAAAACATTTGTAGTAAAAACGGATCCCAGTAAAAAACATAGTAACAATATTGAAATTAAAGACGAAAATAATTTTCAAGCCGATCATGCAAAAATAGCTATTGCATCGGGTGGATTGTTTGGAATTGGTCCTGGACAAAGCATTGAACGTAATTTTTTACCTGAAGCTTATGCCGATTTTATTTTTGCAATTATTATAGAAGAATATGGAATGATTTTAGGAATAATTATGTTGCTATTATACCTCATATTTATGTTTAGAACAGTAAATATTATTAAGAAAGCTCCTAAGGCTTTTGGAGCATTAATAGCAGTTGGATTATCGTTTCAGTTTGTGTTACAGGCATTAATAAATATGGCTGTTGCGGTTGGTTTGCTTCCTGTTACCGGCTTAACATTACCATTGGTAAGTAAAGGTGGAACTTCACTAATTTTTACATTTGTAACTTTGGGTTTAATTATGAGTGTAAGTCGATTTATAGAAGTGGAAAACAAAGAAGAAGAAAACGAAAATATAGATTCAAAAAACAATAATTTTATAAGCACTTAATCAAATTGAAATAAAGTGGTTTTGACTAATATGAATATTAAAAAGAAAATTATTATAAGCGCAGGCGGTACTGGCGGACATATTTATCCTGCTATTGCGGTAGCACAAGCTTTACAAAAAAGATTGAATAATGAAGTAGAATTTTTATTTGTTGGTGCTAGCGATAGAATGGAAATGGAGAAAGTTCCTAAAGCGGGTTTTAAAATTGTTGGCCTTTGGATTAGCGGTTTGCAACGCAGAATTACTTATAAAAATTTTTTATTTCCTATAAAAGTAATTTCAAGTGTTTTAAAATCGTTTGGAATAATCAATAAATTCAAACCCGATATGGTAATTGGTTTTGGAGGTTATGCAAGTAGCGCGGTGCTTTATGCCGCTTCACTAAAAAAATTTCCTACTTTAATTCATGAACAAAATTCATATGCTGGAATAACCAATAAAATATTAAAAGATAAAGTCAATAAAATTTGTGTAGCATATGATCACATGGAAAAGTTTTTTCCAGTTAGTAAGTTAGTGAAAACTGGAAATCCAATACGACAAGATTTGATGGATGTTTCCAGTAAAAGAAACGAAGCCATTGAATTTTTTAAATTAGATGCAACTAAAAAAACAGTTTTAGTAATAGGAGGGAGTTTAGGTGCAAGAACCATTAATGAAAGTATTTTTGATGGACTTGATCAATTAAAAGATGCCAATATTAACCTGATTTGGCAAACGGGTAAAACCTTTGATAAAGCTAATAACATCCAACATCCAACATTCAACATCCAACATTTTATTTACGAGATGGACTTAGCATATGCCGCTTCCGATGTAGTAATTTCAAGAGCTGGAGCTTTATCAATTGCGGAGTTAGCACAAGTGGCCAAGCCAGTTATTTTAGTGCCTTCGCCAAATGTAGCCGAAGACCATCAGACTAAAAATGCCATGGCTTTGGTAAATGTAAATGCAGCTATTTTAGTAAAAGACATTGATGCTAAAAATAACTTGATAACTGAAACGTTGAACTTAATAAACGATTCCAATAAACAAGCAGATTTAGTAAAAAAAATTAGCAAGTTTGCCATGCCAAATGCAGCTGAGTTAATTGTAGATGAGGTAATAAAATTGATGAAATAAAAATGTACATCAAAGATATAAAGACAGCATATTTTCTTGGCATTGGCGGCATTGGCATGAGTGCCATTGCTCGCTATTTTAACCATTTAGGAATTAAAGTAATGGGTTACGACAAAACTCCTACTACTTTAACCAATGAATTGATCAAAGAAGGAATAGATATTCACTTTGAAGATTTAGGCGATAACATTCAACATTTAACATTTAACATTCAAAATTTACTTGTTGTGCTAACTCCAGCTATTCCTCCAAATCACCAAGAATGGGCTTGGTTTAAAAATAATGGATTTACTATTTTAAAACGTTCACAAGTTTTAGGTTTAATTAGCCAAAATCATCAAACAATTGGCGTAGCTGGCACACATGGAAAAACTACTACATCTACTTTAATTGCTCATATTTTAAAACAAAGTTCAGTTGATTGTAGCGCTTTTTTAGGCGGAATTTCTACCAATTATAATACCAATTTATTATTAGCCAATCAACCAATCAACCAATCAACCAATCAACCAATTGTGGTGATAGAAGCCGATGAATTTGACAGATCATTCTTGACTTTATATCCAACAATTTCCATTATTACTTCTACCGATGCTGATCATTTGGATATTTATGGCGAGCATAATGAGTTAAAGAAATCGTTTTTAGATTATACCAATCGTTTGGTTACTGGTGGTACATTAATTATTAAAAAAGAACTTGATTTAATCAATGATGTTACTGTTAATTACATTACTTATTCCATAGAATCAGAAGCTGATGTGTATGCTAAAAATATACTGATTACTAAAGGAAATTATACATTTGATTTGGTGTATAAAGGAAATGAAATTAACAATTTACAATTAGGAATTCCAGGTTTGCATAATGTTGAAAATGCTGTAGCGGCTTGTGCAGCATGCTTAATGAGTGGCGTATCTGAATTAGAGTTGCGTAACGCATTGCTTGGTTTTAAAGGTGTAAAACGAAGATTTGAATATATCATTAAAAACGATTATCAAATTTATATTGACGATTATGCGCACCATCCTGAAGAGTTACGTGCTATTATTTCGTCTGTAAAAAACATGTTTCCAACTCATGAAATTGTAGTGGCATTTCAACCACATTTGTTTTCTCGTACACGTGATTTTGTAGATGGATTTGCCGAAAGTTTGTCATTAGCAAATGAAGTATTTTTATTAGATATTTATCCAGCACGCGAGTTACCAATTGAAGGAATAACTTCTAAAATAATTTTTGATAAAATGACTTGTAAAAAGCATTTAGTAAGTAGAAATGAATTACTGGAAGCAGTAAAAACAAATCAGCCAAAAGTGTTTTTAACATTGGGTGCTGGCGATATAGATTTATTGATAAACCCTATCAAAGAAATTTTAGAAAAATAAGAAATATATGAAATTGTTAAGTGATAGAAACAAAAAAGCTTTAAAAAAGCTAGGCATAATCCTTTTGTGGGTAATGCTTTGCTGTGGGCTTGTATTTGCTATAAATTTAACTAACAAACAAGAAGAAAACTTAGTAGCTAAAAAAGTAATTATTCAAATATTCCCAGAAAATGTGTCGTTTTTTGATAGAAAGAAATTAATTAAAACTATTTCAGAAAATGGAAACTTAAGTGA
>CAMCQX010000189.1 GCA_945876985.1 Chitinophaga pinensis | reverse complement strand
GATGAGTTAGTGTTTGAAAACAGAAACAAAGCATATGGTGCTTACGTATTGCGCAGCGATTACAACAACAATTTAATTCGCAGTTTTTTGATTACTTTTTTGGTGCCTATGGCAATTATTATCACTTCTATTATTTACAATAAATTACATGGAGATGTATTGGTGAAAAACCCTTTGGTGGAGCCTCCAATAAGCGATTCAATAACAATTGTAGAATACATTTTACCTCCCAAAGAATTGATAAAAGAAATAGAAAAAGCACAAACAAAACCTGCTGGAAATAACAACAATTATGAAGTGAAAAGAAACCAAGAAACTAAACCAATTTCATTTGATTCTATAGCCAGAACAAACGATTTAGATTTACCCATTGGTCCAACAAATCCTACTTTTAATCCAGTAGGAAAAGGTACATTTCCAAGTGGAGAAACCGGTGAAGTATTTGATGGAACTACAATAGAGCAAATGCCCGAATTTAATGGCGATTTATACGACTATTTGGCCAAAGAAATAAAATACCCAAAAAGCGCGTTAGAAAATGGCGTTCAAGGAAAAGTAACTTTATCATTTATTATAAATAAAAATGGAGAAGTGAGTGACGTAGAAGTTTTAGGAAAAGTTGGATTTGGCTGCGATGAAGAAGCAATGAGGGTGATAAAAGAAATGCCAAAATGGAAAGCTGGAGAACAAAATAATAGAAAAGTAGCTGTAAAATTGGTTTTGCCAATAATGTTTGAAGTGAATAATTAGTTGATGTGTTTTTTTAAATGTTTTGCCTAAAAGCCTTGAAGAAATTCAAGGCTTTTTTTGCAACTAAATAATTTACCTTTGCCTCTCAATGCACACGCCACATTTAAAAACCATCATTGCTTCCTTACCCGATTCCCCAGGTATTTATAAATACTTTGATAAAGATGGAACCTTAATTTACATTGGCAAAGCCAAAAGTTTAAAAAAACGTGTAAGCAGTTATTTTAATAAAAACCAACACGAAAACCGCAAAACGGCCATCATGGTAAGCCGAATTGTAGACCTTCAATTTACTTTAGTAGAAACTGAAATTGATGCTTTGTTATTGGAAAATTCTTTGATAAAAAAGTTTTTGCCAAAGTATAATATCAATTTAAGAGACGATAAAACTTATCCTTTTATTTGTATCAAAAACGAACGATTTCCACGTATATTTTCTACCCGATTACATATAAAAGATGGCAGCGAATATTTTGGTCCGTATGCCTCTGGCAACATGATGTACACCATTTTGGATTTCATCAAAAGCATTTATCCATTAAGGAATTGCAACTTTAATTTAAGCGAAAAAAATATCAGTGCGCATAAATTTAAAACATGCTTGGAATATGATATTGGCAATTGCAAAGCACCATGTGTGGGTTTAGTTAGTGAAGATGAATACCATCAAAATATTAAACATATCAAAAGTATTTTACGTGGAAATATTGGAGAGGTAAAAACTGTTTTGAAAAACTACATGCAATTAGCAGCTAATGATTTAAAATTTGAGGAAGCTGCAAGGTATAAACGCAAATTAGATTCCTTGGAAAATTACCAAAGTAAATCGACCATAGTTAGTGGAATTATGAACGATGTAGATATTTTTAGTATTGTAAGCGATGAACGTTTTGCTTTTATCAATTATTTAAAGGTTTCGAATGGCATTATAATTCAAACGCAAACTTTTGAAGTAAAGAAAAAAATGGAGGAATTAGATGCTGAATTACTGAGTTTGGCTATTGCTGAAGTGCGCGATGAATACCACAGTAACAGCAAAGAAATTATTGTTCCATTTGAGTTAGATTGGAGCGATGAACGCATTACCATTACCGTTCCAAAACTGGGCGATAGAAAAAAATTATTGGATCTTTCTTTGAAAAATGCCTTGTATTACAAGAAAGATAAATTAGCAAAATACGAAGCGGTAAATCCTGAACTAAAAGTAGACAGGGTGCTTACGCAAATGAAAAATGATTTGCGTTTAACAGAACTTCCGCATCATATTGAATGTTTTGATAATTCAAACTTAAACGGAACCAATCCAGTATCGGCATGTGTGGTTTTTAAAGATGCAAAACCGAGTAAAAAAGATTACCGAATTTTCAATGTGCAAACAGTAGTTGGTCCAAATGATTTTGCCACCATGGAAGAAGTAGTTTTTAGGCGATATAAGCGCTTATTAGACGAGAATGAACCATTGCCTAATTTAATCATTATAGATGGCGGAAAGGGCCAATTAAGTTCTGCAATAGCAAGTTTGCGAAAGCTTAATTTATATGGGAAAATTCCTGTAATTGGGATTGCCAAACGATTGGAAGAATTATATTATCCAAACGATGAATTTCCCTTATACATTGATAAAAAATCGGAAACTTTAAAAATTATTCAACAACTGCGCGATGAAGCTCACCGATTTGGTATTACAAATCACAGAAACAGGCGCAGTAAAAATACGTTTGTAACTGAATTAGAAAACATCAAAGGCATTGGCCCCGGAACTGCTAGAATGCTGCTAAAAGAGTTGAAATCAGTAAAGAAAATTCAAGAAGCAAACATGGATTTACTCAGCGATATTATTGGCGCGGCCAAAGCAAAATTGGTGAAAGATTATTTTGATAATTGATTAGACCTCTTTCATAATTCTACTCGTTATTGCGAACGTAGTGAAGCAATCTCATTGTAAGTTTTTGTTTTAGATTGCTTCACTACGTTCGCAATGACGACAAAAAAAAATTTGCAGCAATTATTGAATTATGAAATAATTCTAATATTATTTCTCATCAATTCCTTCAGAAAACTTTTGGTGCAATCATTCAGCAAATGATGCACTTTTTCAAAATCGTTCTCATTTCCATAATAAGGGTCTGGAATGGCATCTTCGTTTTGAATCATGCTATCGTAATGCCTCATTAAAAGTACTTTTGCCTTGGCATTTTCGGGCTTTAACTTCATGATGTTTTGGAAGTTGGTTTTATCCATGGCAACTATAAAATCAAACGCTATAAAATCGTTGGATTCAAACTGCCTTGCTTTGTGAGTAAGATTCAAATTACTCAACTTTAAAGCCATTGCTCGCGTTCTTTTATCGGCAAGTTCTCCCAAATGATAAGCAGCAGTTCCAGCAGAATCAGCGCTGAATTTCTTCGTTAAATTTTGTTCATTTACATGTTTTACAAAAAGTGCTTCGGCCAATGGCGAACGACAAATATTTCCTAAACAAACAAATAATACAGATTGCATATTTACAAATAAAACAATTCTTAATTGAAAATAGTCAATTATTTAACTGCATTTTTATTGGTTTTTTGTAAAGATTTATACTTTTTGCAAAAAAATCCTTAAACTTTTGTAAATCATATCTGTAAATTAATATATTTGGATTCTAAAATAACTCAATATTCATAAATTATGAAACAAAAATGCTACAAAATTATAACTATTTGTATTAGTTTATTTTTTATCAATTCGTTTGCAAATGCACAATGCACTCCAGATACTTTATTGGTTACTACGGGTGTTTATCCTGCTACTTTGCCTGACGCTCGTGTTGGACAAACCTATGCACAAGTATTACAGTTTCATGTAACCAAAGATACCATGGTTACAATACCAATATTTGGAACTACAAAAGCCAACGTTGATTCATTTACAATAGTTCAAGTAAATGGGATTCCTAATGGGATGAGTTTCCAATGTAATACTGCTAATTGTACCATTCCTGGTGGTGGAAATGGCTGTGCTGATATAAAAGGAACTCCAACTCAAAAAGGTGTTTATCCTTTAGAAATAGTTTTAAAAATTAAAGTTTCAATTGGTATTTTAGGCTCACAAACAGTTTATGATACATTAAATGCTTATTCATTAATTGTAAACAGTCCAGTTTCTATTAAAAACACTAACCAAAATGAAAACTTTAATTACCAAATTTTCCCTAATCCAATTATCAATAACCAATTTAATTTATCGGTTTGGAATAAAAATTCAAGCAATTGTACAGTTAAAGTATATAATATTCAAGGCACTTTGGTTGCTATGCAATTAGTAAACTTAAATGCAGGTTTTAACCAACAAAATATTCAATTAGATGGAATTGCTAAAGGCATTTACCTGTTACAAATTGAAAACGAAAACAATCAATTTCACGAAAAAATAGTAGTAGAATAAAAAATAAATTAAACTATTTCATTTTTATTTAATCAGAGCTTGGAGCTTTTAAAAAAAATAATTTTGACAACTCTTTTTTAAAAAACAATTTAGTTGATGGCACAAATTAACCGAAAACAATTTTTTCAAAATGTAGCGTTAGACGCACTTGATGATAAGCAATTACCTGTTTATCCGTTCAAAGATCCTTCAAACAAAGAATTACCAAATGATTTACGAAAAACGAGTACTGGTATAAGTGAATACACCGGAACTTGGGGCGAGGAACAAATAAAACATTTGTGCCGCAGAGCTTTATTTGGGGTTACAAAAGCCGATATTGATTT
>CAMCQX010000188.1 GCA_945876985.1 Chitinophaga pinensis | reverse complement strand
CTACCAATGTAACAGCTACAATGATTAACAATATTGAGTTTATTTTATTCATTTTTTTATCAAAAATATTTAAATACTAAAAGGCAAAAATATAAATTCTATTGAAAAATACAAGTTTATTAACAATTTTATGTAAAATGTATGTTATATAAACGTAAATAATATATTTTTATTATAACATTCTAGGTGTTTTAATTGGGAAAAATGGTTTTGGTGGCTTAGGATCAAATTTAAATCCGAAGCAGTATTTTAATGTAATTTCATGTGAACCTTGGCTATATGAAATAATATCACTTGTAATTAAATCGTAACTATACATCAAATTTAAAGAATTTGTTCCTAAAGGGAAATTATATCCAGCTAATACACAAAATTCTTGTGGAGTTCTATAAGTAAGTCCTCCAATAATTTTTTGATCATAAACTGCTAAGCAATTAAAATCAAAATTATGTTTTGTGCCGTCTGATTTATAAATAACATTAGGGTTCAAATCTAAATTTGGAATAACCTGTTGATAGGTTGCACCAGCCATTGCATAATAATGTCTTTGCGATTGCAATTTAAATTCACCGCTTTTTCCATCTTCTGCCAAAATAACTAATGGGCTATTTAAATGTAAACTTGATACACCAAAATAAACATCATTAAAAATACTCAATTGTGGTAAAGTGTAATACAACCCAAAATCTACATTTGGAGAAAAACCAGTTACAGTTCCTGTTGGAATTTTAGGATCATTTGGGGTAAATGGCTCAAGTTTTTTACCATCCATAGAATTTTGAATTATTCCAACACCAATTCCTCCAGCTAATTTTGCACCATTATCAAACGGATGAATGTATGCCAAACTAATGGTTGGTGCTAATGTGCTTGTGAATCCTAATTGATCTTGCCAAATATTTAAACCAATTCCAAAACGTCCAATATTTCCATGAATTCCAAAATTTTGAGTGGTAGGTGCACTTCCTCTTGCAACTTTAGTACCTGGAGTAACACCAGAGGCATCATTTGTAAATGCATCTCCACCACCATAACCAACCCACTGAGTTCTGAATGTTCCATTCACACAAATTTTACCAGCTGTGGAGCCGGCAAAACCAGGATTATAAAACAATTTATTATTCATAAATTGGGTAAATTGAGGATCTTGTTGTGCCTTAGTTTGATTGGTTATAAAACCAATCAAAAATATTAATATAGTAAATTTTATTTTCATCAAGCGATATATATTTAAATATTACAGTTTTCAATAATAATATATAAAAATGAAATAAACAATAGAATTGCTAGATTGTTAAACGAAATTTAATTGACCAGTGTATAATTTAAATAACAAAAAATAAATAAATGCCTAATAATTAAAAAGTTTCATATTAAATTATTAAAAAAAAAGACAAATTATTTTTTAATTTCTTTATTAATTTCAACAATAAATTTATCAATTGCACCAACCATAGATGGCGTTTCAGGGATTGGAGCTTGAATATTAGCTGTTAATTTTTCATCTTTTATAGCCTTTATTGTAGTAGCCCCCCAAGCTGCAATTACAGTATTGTTTTGCGAAAAATCAGGAAAGTTTTCAAATAATGAGCGAATATCGGCTGGACTAAAAAAAGCAATGATGTCATAATTTACATTACTTAAATCTTGTAAATTAGCGGAGGCAATTCTATAAAAATAAGCTTCTTTGAATGCAATTTTGCTTTTTTTCATGAACTTTTCAATGTCTTGCTTTCGCCAATCACTGCAAGCAAACAAAAATTTATCTTTTGAGTGAGTTTTAAAAAGAGGAAATAATTGAATTTCGGTGCCTTTTCCAATAAAAACTTTACGCTTGCGAACTTGAATGTATTTAGATAGATAATTTGCTATACTTTCATTTACACAAAAATATTTCATTTCTATGGGCATTTCTATTTTTAAATCAGCACAAACCCTAAAAAAATTATCTACTGCATTTCTAGAATTAAGAATGATTGCTGTGTAATCTAAAATATTTATTTTCTGTGCTCTAAACTCTTTTGGACTTAAGGGATGCACTTCAATAAATGGTCTGAAATCAATTTTTAAATTGTATTTTTTTGCAAGTTCAAAATAGGGAGAACGCTCCGTTTCTGGTTTTGGCTGACATACAAGTATACTTTTTACTTTTGTGTTTTTCAACTTAAATAGTTATTTAAAATTTTGATAAAAATTAACCACGGACTTATTTCCAAGGCGCAAAGATAAATAAAAAAGTAAAAAAATGGCAATGAACTATTAGTTATTTGATTTAATAGATACCTAATAATGCGGTATATTATAGCGGTAAAAAATATTGCAACCATTGCAAAAAAGATGGTTTGCGTTAATTGTAAGCTACTTAGATAAATATAGAAAATAGAAAATAACAGCAAGACAAAACTAGAAAAATTTGATATTTGAATGGTGTTAATTATCATTTTAGTTGATGAAATCATGTCATTTAATAAAAATCCAACTAAAAAATATATAAAAAATTTAATTAAATAAATAATAACTATTGATCCAGCAATTATCCATACTAATTTATAATATTCATACTCATTGAAAATTTGATTGAATTCAAAAAAATGATTTAAAATGAGTGAGAAACTTAAAATATAAATAATGAATAAATGAACAGAAATCCACGAAAATTTAGCATCCTTTAAATCGTTAATTGAGGAGAGAAAAAACAAATCGAAAACTAAAAAAGCAGATTCTTCAAATTTACGTGGACTAGCTAATCTGATTAATGCTATGTATAAAATTAAGCTCAATATAAACCAAATTTTCCAATTGTTATTGTTTACATAAATTGGTTTTATTTGTTTTAAAAACGGCAGTTCTCTTTGATTCGAAAGTTCAGATAAACCTATAGTATTGCTTAGTCCAGCAAGTTTTATTGTTGGATTAAAAATGGTAAGTAAAATACGTTCATTTTTTAATGAATCAAGTAATGAAAATGTTTTTGAAACTGTTAAAGTTGAATCTATAATTGAATTACTAATGGAATCATTAATTGAATCAATTGGTAAATCATTTACAGCATTATTTTGTGCATTTATATTAAATAAAGCACAAAAAAGAAACATGCATAAAAAAAATCTTTTAAAATTCATTTTTTAAAAATAATTGATATAACCAAAATGTATTTTAGCACTGTTAAATTCTATTGGATTTTGATATTGTTTTCCAACAGCATATATTAAAGTAAACAATCCTGCACCGCTTTCAAAAACTATACCCGCGCCTAATCCAAATGGATTATCGTATGGATTAATTTTTCTTGTTTCGTTTAAATACCAAGCTTGGTTATAAAAAGCAAAAACATTGGAATTTTTACCTAATAAATACCTGAGCTCCGCATTTGCAATTGCAAACTTATTTGCAAATATACTTTGTTCATCGAACCCACGAAGCGTTTTTAATCCACCAATGCGAAAAAGTTCATTTAAAAATAGACTTTCGGTTTGAAACCAAGCGGAATTTACATCTGTTTTTACTATAAAATTGTTAGTAATTTTAAAATATTTTTCCGCTTTAAATGTAATTCTATATTGCGTATAGCTCAATTTTAAAGAATCATATATTTTATATAAAACACCGCTTCCATTATCTAATTGAATTGTATTAATTGTTGAATTTTTTAATATATTTTTTGTGCCAATGGCAAAATCAATTTCAA
Source organism: Chitinophaga pinensis (assembly GCA_945876985.1). GTDB lineage: Bacteria > Bacteroidota > Bacteroidia > UKL13-3 > UKL13-3 > JAAFJM01. Next base: position 827 of record CAMCQX010000188.1, on the reverse strand, counting down.
AAATATATCCTTTTGAAGGGTTGGGTAAATAGTTAATTTTTGTTTTCTTAAAACCAATTCCATACAAATCTTTTTTTACATCATTTATGCTTGGTAAACTTCTGTTATTCTTAATAAAATTTGTATCTATTGTAATTAAAGAAGTAGATTGTGTGGCATAAAAAACTTTAAAATAATCAGAGCCAATAAAACGATATTGAAATGAAAAATCGTTTTGTAAATCAAAAAAGGAAGTATCATAAAGCAATAAATTTAAACCATAATCAAAAGTAATTTTCGAATTAAAAATATATGGATAATTGAATTTAAACTTTAATTCTTGTGAGTTATTTAAAAAACTTCTGTAGTTTAAATCCAGCGATTTTCCGCTCCCTAAAATATTCTGTAATTTTAGATTGATATCTCCAGTAATAATTAATTTATTGGCTTGACTGCTGTTTGGTGCAAAGCCAATAATTCCATCAAAACTACTTGCTTTTCTATTATTGATATAGGAAATCAATTTTGCTTTATTTCCATAAAAATATATTACCGATGACTGTGTTAAACTTAAATATGGAAGTTCCGAAATTCTACTATCGGTTTGCTTTAAAGTACTTTCATTATAAAATTTACCTGCTTTTATATTGGTATAATTTTCTAAAAACCGCGGACTAATATAAACATTCCCTATTACTTTTATGGAATCAAAAAATATTTGTGGACCTTTATTAAATATTATTTTTGCCGTAATAGTAGAACTATCAATTTGAACAGCATCCAAACCAATGGATGCAAATGGATAAGAATTGTTTTGAAGCCAAATTAATGCATTTGAAACTTTTTGA
>CAMCQX010000187.1 GCA_945876985.1 Chitinophaga pinensis | reverse complement strand
AAAAAATCATGATTTCAGTTTCAGAAGCACAAAAGCTAATAACAGCAAATTCAAATATAATTGAAACTATTACTGTTCCTTTATACGAAGCTACAGGATTGGTAAGCGCTGAAAACATGTTTTCAGATATTAACTTCCCTCCCTTTGATCAGTCGGCTATGGATGGATATGGTTTTAGATTGGAGGATTTAGACGAAAATAAATCACTTACGATTACTGACGAAATTCCTGCCGGAGTTTTTCCAACAAAGCCCCATTTAGCAAATTCAGCTGTACGTATTTTTACCGGAGCACCAGTTCCTTTAGGTTGCAATACCATTATAATGCAAGAAAAAGTTACTGTTGTAAATAATCAATTATATATCAATGATGACCAAATTAACATTGGAGCAAACATCAGAACTGCAGGCTTTCAAACTAAAATAGGCGACCTTGTATTAGAAGCAAAAACTAAAATTACTCCAGGTGTAATTGGCTATTTAGCAGGCTTAGGATTTGATCAAATAAAAGTTTTTAGGAAACCTAATATTTGTGTAATTACAACTGGAAATGAATTAAATAATCCAGGAAATACATTAGAACCAGGAAAAGTTTATGAATGTAATTCCTATAGTTTACATGCTGCCTTAAGTGAATATTATATCAATCCCAAAAAAGTAATAAGTGTTAAAGATAATGAAGTTGAATTAACACAAGTGATAAAAAATAATATACCCAATTTTGATATAATTATTCTTTCAGGTGGCGTTTCAGTTGGCGATTATGACTTTGTAAGTAAAGCATTGGAAAACTGCGGGGTTGAAAAAATATTTCATAAAGTAAAACAAAAGCCTGGTAAGCCTCTTTATTTTGGCAAAATAAATAACACCCTAATTTTTGGTTTGCCAGGAAATCCATCTGCTTTATTAAGTTGTTTTTACTTATATATTTCTCCCGTTATAAAAAATATGATGGGTTTAAAAATTGAAAACAAAATAAATTTAACGCTTGCTAATTCATATTCAAAAAAAGCTGGATTAACATTTTTTCTGAAAGGAAAAATGGAAGAAAATAAGGTAACCATTCTTCAAGCACAAGAATCGTTTTTAATGAGTTCATTTGCTTATGCAAACTGTATTGTTCAACTTGATGAAGAAAAAAATGAGTTCAATGTTGGTGATTTAGTAGAAGTTTATTTGTTAAATTAATTAAGAAAATGACAGCTTCAATCCTACTATTTTATGTGTTGTTAGTTTTAATTGCTTTCCTGTATTCATCAGTAGGACATGGAGGTGCAAGCGGTTATTTGGCATTAATGGCCTATTTTTCATTTGCACCCGAAACCATGCGACCAACAGCTTTATTGTTAAATATTTTTGTATCGCTTATTGCATTTATACAGTATTACAAAAGCGGATTTTTTAAATGGAATTTATTTTGGCCATTTGCAATGGCATCCATTCCCGCAGCATTTATTGGTGGATTTATAACTGTAGATGCTGGTTTATATAAAAAAATATTAGCCGTTCTTTTATTGTTTTCTGTTGTTAAACTATTAGGTGTAAAATTTAAAACAAACAAATTTATTGCAGAGCAAAATATATACTTAGCAGTTTTAATAGGTGCTGCCATTGGTTTGTTTTCAGGTATGATAGGTATTGGAGGTGGAATTATTTTAAGTCCTATCATATTGCTTTTACATTGGGGAAATATGAAACAAACAGCAGCTATTTCGGCATTGTTTATTTTTGTAAATTCATTGGCTGGTTTAGCTGGATTGTTTTCAAAAGGGTTTGAATTTAAAAGTGAAATGATATTGATGTTGTTGCTTTCCTTAATTGGTGGATTTGCTGGCTCCTATTTTGGAGCAAAGAAAATGAAAAGTAGCTTTTTAAATAAAATTTTAGCAGTTGTGCTTATTATTGCAGCTGTAAAATTGATCCTTACTTAATCCAGTTTTTCTAATAAACACAAGGGTAAACATGAAAATAAAAATATTGGTATTTGGACAACTTTCTGAAATAATAAATGCATCGGAATTAGAATTATTAGCAATAAATAATACCGATGAATTAAATAAAAAATTATTTGAATTATATCCAAAATTGGAAGATATAAAATATACATTGGCCATTAACAAAAAAATTATTCATGAAAATACACAATTGTATCATGAAGATATAGTTGCTTTATTACCACCATTTTCGGGAGGATAATTTAAAAATAAAATATAGTTTATAAATAAATGAGTTTTACTCAAAATAATGATAGATACCATCGTCAAATTATTTTAAAAGAATTTGGTGAAACGGCACAACAAAAATTACTGAATGCAAAAGTATTGGTAATTGGTGCAGGCGGTTTGGGCTGTCCTGCATTGCAGTATTTGGCTGCGGCAGGCGTTGGCGCCATTGGTATCATTGATTTTGATGTGGTAACAATTACTAATTTGCACCGACAAATATTGTTTTCCGCAAATGACATTGGTAAACAAAAAGCAGCAACAGCAGCCATAAAACTAGCGCAAATAAATCCAGAAATACAAATTCAAATTTATAATTTTCAGCTTACAAACAAGAATGCTATTGAGTTATTTGCTAACTACGATTTGGTAATTGATGGCACTGATAATTTTGCTACTCGTTACTTAATCAATGATGCTTGCGCAATTTTAAACAAGCCTTTAGTTTACGGGGCAGTATTGCGTTTTGAGGGACAAGTTGGTGTATTTAATTTGATTGATAATGAAACTAAAATAAAGACAAATTACCGTGATTTATTTCCAGAACCTCCTAATCCTTTAAACGCAATATCGTGCAATGAAGCCGGTGTTATTGGCGTTTTGCCAGGAATTATTGGAACCATGCAAGCTACAGAAGCTATAAAAATAATTACTGGAGTTGGAAAACCATTATGTAATAAAATTATTTCCTATAATGCTTTGCAAAATTCATTTTATGATTTTGAAATAACTCCAGTTTTGAATCCAATAGAAACATTTCCACAAAATGAAATGGAGTTTTTAAACTTTAATTATGAATGGTTTTGTAGTTCAAAAGATAATGTTTCAGTAATTTCCTTCATTGATTTTGAGGAGTTAAGAACCAAAGAAAAAATCACCATTATTGATGTGCGTGAAAGGAATGAATTACCTTTGGTAAATGAATTTGATTTTATTTCAATTCCTTTGAATGAATTACCAAATTTATTAGCAAGCATTCCAACTGATAATAAAATTGTTTTCTTTTGTAAATCGGGGAATAGAAGTTTAAAAGCAGTAAAACTATTTTACGAAAAATATCCTCAAATAACAGCTTTTAGTTTAATAGGCGGAATACATGCTTGGCAACAATTTAACAATAAAACTTGATTGAAAATGACAGAGAAAAAAAAACATAAAGTATTTATTCAAGGTACCATCACCCCAACATTCATTGCCGATAGCATTGCAAAGCACAGTGGAAAAACTACCATTGGTGCGCATGATATTTTTTTAGGTCAAGTACGAAATGATTTGATTGATAATAAAACAGTAGCGGCTATTGAATATTCGGCTTACGAAGAAATGGCAGAAAACTTATTTCATGAAATACGTGAAGCTATATTTGTAAAATATGATATTGTTTGCATGCATATTTATCATAGTTTGGGATTAGTAAAAACTGGTGAAATTTGTTTGTTTGTTTTTGTTTCTGCCAAGCACAGAAAAGATGCCTTTGATGCTTGCCGAGATTTGGTAGAACAAATTAAAGCTATGACGCCCATTTGGGGCAAAGAAATTTTTGAAGATGAAACTCATACTTGGAAAATTAATAATTAAAGATATTAAATGATAGACATAACTTTTAAATCAAATACACTCAGAAAAGCCATTGCAACTGCAATAGTAAAAGTGAGCAAGGAAGCAACAATTGAGGCGTTGGTAAACAAAAATGTTCCCAAAGGTGATGTGTTTGAAATGGCAAAAACTGCTGGACTATTTGCGGTAAAACGCACCAGCGATATGATCCCAGATTGTCACCCCATGCCAGTTGAATTTACTGCTGTTCGTTATCATATAAATGGCTTAGAAATAAATATAGAAATAGAAGTTCATACCATTTACAAAACTGGAGTAGAAGTGGAAGCCATGCATGGCGCATCGGTTATAGCATTAACTATATATGACATGCTCAAACCAATTGATAAAGGAATAGAAATTCATGCCATTAAATTATTGGAAAAAAAAGGTGGAAAATCAGATTTTGTTGATCAATTTAGAACAGATTTAAAAGCCGCTGTTATTGTTTGTTCTGACAGTATTTCGGAAGGAAAAAAAACTGATAAAGCAGGTAAAGCAATCATAACTAAATTAGAAAAAAGCAAAGTTTCCATTTCAGATTACAGCATTATTCCTGATGATTTTTCAGCAATTCAAGAAAAGGTTTTGGGGATCGGCGGCGCGCGGCGCGCTTCACGCCGCGAGCTTGCGACAGATCACTGCCAGCGAACGCTTCTCTTCCTCGTTCAAAACAGCGAAGGCGCGCTGCACGCGTTCGCTGTGTTCGGG
>CAMCQX010000186.1 GCA_945876985.1 Chitinophaga pinensis | reverse complement strand
TCAAAGTATTTCACAAGCCAACATTCAGTTTCAAAACAAGCAAAATACAGGTGATTTATTGGAACAAAGTGGAAATGTATTTGTTCAAAAAAGTCAGCAAGGAGGTGCAAGTCCTGTGTTACGTGGCTTTGAATCGAACCGAGTATTATTAGTAGTTGATGGTATAAGAATGAACAATGCCATTTATCGTGGTGGCCATTTACAAAATGTATTGAGAATTGACCAAAACATGTTAGCTAAAAGCGAAATTTTATTTGGTGGAGGAAGTGTAATTTATGGTAGTGATGCCCTTGGTGGTGTGATGTATTTTGAAACTAAGAAACCTGCATTAAACAAAAATGTTAGTAATGGTTACATGCGATATGGTTCGGTAAATAATGAAAACACTTTTCATTACGATGCAAATATTGGTTTTGAAAAATGGGCACATTTAATGAGCATTACCAATAGTTCGTTTGGCGATTTGCGACAGGGCACTAATAAAGAAAACATAGATGGCGACAGCATTTACCAAAGAAATTATTATGCTACTAGAATTAATAACCGAGATACCATGACTGAAAATGCAGATCCTGCTTTACAAATTGGAACGGCTTATTTGCAATACGATTTAATGTATAAGGCACTTTTCCAACAAAATAAAAACATACAGCATGTATTTAATTTTCAATTATCGAATACTAACAATGTAGCACGCTACGACAGATTAAATGAATGGAAAGGAACAAAAAACTACCGAAGTGCTGAATGGTATTATGGTCCTGAATTACGCACTTTAGCTAGTTATCAATTGAGCAATAACTTAAAACAAAAATATGCCGATAAATATAAATTGACATTAGCATACCAATACATAGAAGAAAGTAGAAACGATAGAAATTGGCAATCAGTTTATTTAAACAAACGAAAAGAATTTGTTCATGTAGCTAGTTTAAATTTAGATGCGGTAAAAACATGGAAACAAAACCCAATTTCTATACATGAAATTAGGTATGGCATAGATGGACAGTTTAATGATGTGGCGTCTAATGCACACGATGTAAATATAATTAGTGGTTTAATTTCAAGAATTCCAACTCGCTATCCTGAGGGCGGAAGTAGCATGGTGTATATGGCTGCTTTTTTAAGTCATTCGTGGGAAATAGGAAAAAAAATTATTATTAGCGATGGCTTGCGTTATAATTTTGTTTCGCTAAATTCTACTTTTAATAACCTGTTTTTCTTTCCTTTTTTAAACAATAAATTGATTCAAAATAATCATGCATTAAATGGCAATTTAGGTTTGGTATATAACCCAATAAAAAACTTAAAACTTTATACCAATGCATCTACAGCTTTTAGAGCGCCAAACTTAGACGATATAAATAAAGTTTTTGATAGTAAATCGGGAGTAGCTATTATAACGCCAAATGCCAATTTACAACCTGAATATACTTATAATTATGAGCTAGGAATAAGTACTATTTATAAAAAAATAAAAATAGAAGCAGTTGGATTTTATACGCAAATTCAAAACGCAATTGTTATTAAATCAAGCCAAATAAACGGACAAGATTCCGCAATTTATAATGGTACAAATACCAGGATTTATAGTAATCAAAATGCACAGCAAGCATATATTTATGGTTATAGTGTTCAGTTGGCTGCCGATTTGTTTAAATCAATTGCTGTAACATCCTCTTTAAATTATACTTACGGACGCATCGTTGAAAATGGAATTGAAACTCCGTTGGATCATATTCCGCCAATGTTTGGACGAACTGCTTTTTCGTATTTTAGCAAAAGATTTTCGGCTGAAATTAGTTCACTTTATAATGGATGGAAAACAATAGAAGACTTTAATATTACGGGTGAAGACAATGCCTCTTATGCCACTCCAAAAGGCTCTCCGGCTTGGTACACTTTAAATTTGAAAGCACAGTATGCCTTTGATAAAAAAGGGAAAATTCAATTACAATCTGGAATTGATAATATTACAGATACACAATACCGCGTTTTTGCATCAGGAATGAGTGCTGCTGGACGAAATATTTGGGTATGTGTAAGGGTGAAGATATAGTTGATTTATTGATTTATTGGTTGATTTGTTAAATTGTTGAATTGTTGATTGGTTGAATTGTTGATTGGTTGAATTGTTGATTGGTTGAATTGTTGAATTGTTGAGGTGTTTAAGTGTTTTTTATATTTTCCCGATGTTTCGGGACTTCATACTTAAAACTTAAAACTTCATACTTAAAACTTTATACTTAAAACTTAAAACTTTCCCAATGTGTCGGGACTTTATACTTTCCTAAACCTCCAACCTAATGCAAACTCCATAAAATCTGAACTTAAGGTGTTGTATTTATTATTGCTACCTTTAAAATAACAGCCAACAAATATTTTTTTATAAGGAAAATAGGTTAAACCAAAACGTACATAAACAGGAGTTTTTATTTTATCAATTTCATATATGTAGTAATACAACTCTAGTGGAATGCTTATTTTACCAATGTTTAATTCGTTACAAATACCAATTGCCGCAAGCCATTTATCGCTTTCTTTCACTTGGCTTGGAATTAAATTAGGTTCATCGGTTAGGGCATTAGATGCATCGTAAAACAAATCAGCGCCAATTCCAATATTATAAATTTTATTAATTGGTTTCATCATAGCTTGATGAAATATAAACGCAGGAAACTGTCTACGATAAGCAAACGTTCCATGTTCGCGGTAGGCACCAGCCAAATAAGTAGAATAAAACATTTTTTTATTGGTACTCATCAAATCGTAAGGTTTCATTTTGCCGTAGGGTGTTTCATTAAAAAAATAACTGATGCCACCTTTTAAATAGTAAATATTTAGTCCACCATTTGGCATTTGAAAACTTCCATTGGAGGTATGAAAAAATCCAGCTTCTAAATTTAAATCTAAGTGTTTACTTATTTTTTTATTATACATAGCAGAAAATTCAACCGCAAAATTTACAGGTGTGCTGATTGCTCTATTGTCAAAATTTGATGCATATTTAAAACTCTTGGTAACATATGCAGCACCCAAACCTAACTTACCACTCAACTCAGAATTTTTGTGTTTTAACAACCTAAATTGCATATAAGGAAGTACCGAATAACTGATACCAAATGTATCGGGTTTATTCATAAAAATAGTTCTAAAACTAATTCCTACTCTAGGAATTCCATATGTTTTATGCCAATTTTTAGTACCATTCACTTGCTTTATAATATCAAATTGAAATCCAGTAACTATGCCATCCATGCTTTCTCCAGTTTTGAATATATTATTTGGTGCTTCATTATATCCATTAATAAAACTTACGCCAATGCCACTATTTTTATTTTTAATAAATTGCCCTTGGCAAGGAATGGAAATAAAAAAATAAAGTAAAAAAAGTAAATTTATATTTTTCATAGATGGCTATAAAGATTCAATTTAATGTGTAATTTATTACTTATTGAAAACAACAAAAATTTAATTTAAATAGCTTTATAAAACTATAAATGTTTCAATCTTTCTTCCAGTTCTACTATATCAATTAATAAAACTTCACGGGCTTTACTACCTTTAAAAGGACCAACTATTCCCGCTTTTTCAAGCTGATCTATTAAGCGGCCCGCACGGTTATAACCCAAATTAAGTTTACGCTGCAATAAAGAGGTAGATCCTTGCTGACTAGAAACAATTAAATGTGCTGCTTCATTAAATAATTCGTCTTTATCCTTACTGTCAAACATTTCTCCTCCTCCATCAAAATCATCACCTTCTATGCTTACCAGTGGTAATAAATAAGGTTCATTTCCACTTTGATTGCCAATAAATTCAGCTATTCTTTCTACTTCTGGCGTATCTACAAACGCACACTGAACACGAACCAAATCGTTTCCATTGCTAAATAGCATATCGCCTTTTCCTATTAATTGGTCGGCACCATTGGCATCTAAAATAGTTCGTGAATCTATTTTTTGTGATACCCTAAATGCTAATCTTGCAGGGAAATTTGCTTTAATAGTACCCGTTATAATATTAACAGAAGGACGTTGCGTAGCTAAAATTAAATGAATTCCTATGGCACGTGCTAATTGTGCCAAACGGGCAATTGGTAATTCTACTTCCTTACCAGCTGTCATCATCAAATCGGCTAACTCATCAATTACTACTACTATATAAGGTAAAAAACGGTGTGCTAATTTATCAGTTGGCACTAATTTTCGGGTTAAAAACTTGGCATTGTATTCCTTTAAATTTCTAGTATGTGCATCTTTGAGCAAGTCATATCTTTCATCCATTTCCTTACAGAGTGAACTCAGTGTATTTACTACTAATTTAGTATCAGTAATAATGGCATCAGAATCACCAGGAATTTTAGCCAAAAAATGTCGCTCAATGGTTTTGTATATATTTAATTCTACTTTCTTTGGATCAACCAAAACAAACTTAATTTGCGAAGGATGTTTTTTATATAATAATGAAACAAGAATTGCATTTAAACCAACCGATTTTCCTTGTCCGGTAGCACCTGCCATTAACAACTGTGGCATTTTAGCCAAATCGGCTACAAATACTTCATTAGAAATTGTTTTACCAAAAGCAATGGGTAAATCCATTTCTG
>CAMCQX010000185.1 GCA_945876985.1 Chitinophaga pinensis | reverse complement strand
TGCGCGTCATGGTTTTATTTTTACCAGCCAAGGAATTATTAATATTAAAAATGAAAAGTGGAAAAACGATTTTTCAACTTTAGATGATGTTTTTACTCCTCAATATTCAAAAGCATATTTAAAGCATTTAATCAAATGCAATGAGTATTTGGGTGCAAGTAGTGCAAGCATTCAAAACCTTTCGTTTTACTTATGGTTGGTGGGTGAAGCCCGTGAACATATTATAGCTGGTGATTTTATCAGTTGGAAAAAAAGTACTTTAGATATTATCAATAGGAGACTTTAAAGAGTTTTTTTGTGTTTATGAATCTAATTTTTCTTTAATCATTAATTTCTTAGTAGCACTTTGTCGGTAATTACTGAATTATATTAAATAATTAAAAATGCAACTTCCAAAAAGAAGTTGCATTTTTGTTTTCAAAATATTTGAGAATTTGAAAAATTATATTTTTAAAAATAAATGGTTTATTGGAGCCTATTTAATGGCGTTATTGTTAGCATCATTTTTGCTTTTATTTACTAGCAGTGAATTAGTAAGCTTATATGTAAACACAATTCACAATCCATTTTTTGATGTTTTTTTTAAATATATAACTCATTTTGGAGAAGGTTGGTTTGCCGTTCCTGCTTGTTTATTTTTGTTGTATAAAAACCGTAAATGGGGAATTGCTGCAATTACAATTAGTGTTTCAAGTGCAATAATTACCCAATTTAACAAGCATTTTGTGTTTGAAAATGCATACAGACCAGCTTTAATTTTAAAAGATTTTAAACTAAACTTTGTTGATGGAGTTGAAATATTAAATTATAATAGTTTTCCATCTGGACATACCACATTTGCTTTTGCTATTTTTACTTGTTTTGCATTTATTTACCATAAGCCACTTCAACAAATTTTCTTTCTGTTTTGTGCTTTATTAGTTGCTTTTTCACGCATTTATTTACTCCAACATTTTTTACGCGACACCATTGTAGGTTCAATGATTGGCTTTATTTGTGCATTTGTTTTATTTTATTTTTTGATTACAAAAAAAGAAGCTGTTAAAATAGAAAGTTTATAGACAATAGAAACTTTAGGTTTCATCTTATTTAAATACATGTTATTGTAAGTCAGTAAAATAAATCTAATTTATCAATTATAAATATTAGTTTGCAATTATAAAAACATAAATATGAAAACAAAAACACCCCTAAAATTACTCGCCATTTCAACTTTATTATTATTTTTAAATTTTCAAAAGTTAAATGCTCAAACAGATTCATCCAAAAATTTATCCTTTTCATTTCTGCCAATTATCATCAGCGATCCTTTTGTGGGCTTGGGTTATGGAGTGCTAACAAATGTTAATTATGTTTTGGGGCCAAAGGAAACCACCCGTTTTAGCAATACGCAAGCGTATATTTTAAAAACTACAAATGGTCAATTTGCTGCTCAAATAAATCATCAAATATTTTTGAAAGATGAAAAATGGATTGTTCAAGGAAAACTTCAATATTTGGATTGGCCAGAAAATGTATATGGATTGGGAGCAAATACCATTGAAGGAAATAGTAAAGAATTGGTTTCTTACAAGGCCATAGATTTTGAAGAACGTGTTTTATATAAAATAAAAAAATATCATTTTCTAGGACTTCAATATAAATTATACAGTGCAAGTGATGTTAAATCGGATAGTGGAATAACAAAAATTTATAGCGATGGTGCAATTGGTTATAATGCTTTCACAGCTTCTGGTTTAGGAGTACATTATATCTACGACAGCAGAGACAATGTTCAAAATGCTTTTAAAGGAAAATACATAGAATTAGCTATAAATCCCTATGCACAATTCATGGGAAGTACCCAAAATTGGACTAATTTACGCTTAGATGCTAGAACTTATTACCAGTTTAAAACCACTAGAACCATGGTAATTGCTAATCGTTTTATAGCCGAACAAGCCATTGGCGATGCACCTTATATGATAATGCCTCAAACAGGCCGTTTATTCACTACCCGTGCTTATGTTCAAGGACGTTACAGAGGGAAATTATTTTTGGCTTATGAAGCTGAATTACGTGCGCATTTATGGCGTTTTATTGGTGGTGTAGCTTTTGCTGGTGCAAATACAGTAAGCGAACCTAATGGTGAAATTAAATATTTTAACCCAAGTGCGGGTGCTGGTTTACGATTCAATATTAACAAAGCACAACGTACCAATATTAGAGTTGATTATGCAGTTGGTGCAAATAGTAATAGCGGATTGTATTTCCATATTACTGAAGTTTTTTAAAGCATTTTTGATGCTTTAAAATTTGTAAGGTAAAAAGTAAAGAAATTTATTTTTTACCTTACAAATCCTTTTATCGTTAACGATTGGTTTGCTGTTTTGCCATTGGTGTTAACAATGATTGTTTTATAAAATTCTCCCTTTGTTCCAGCGTTATAAGTAATTTTTACAAAACCTTTTTTGTTTTTTTTTGTAGGAATTTTACTCCATTCTGGGATGGTACATTTACAGCTAACAATTACATTTTTTAACATTAAATCAGCTTTCCCAGTATTTTTAAATTTGAAAATATAGCTCACAGGTTTTTCATAATCAATGGTATCAAAATTGTAAAAAAGCGTTTCAAACGTTAATTCTGCTAGTTTTACAGAATCACTTTGTGCCTTAGCAAAAAAGGAAATTGAAGTTGCAATGCATATAAAAACAAGTTGTCTCATTAATTTTCAAAGATAAGAAAATAGTTTTTAGTTTATAGACCATAGAAAATTTTCAATTCACCATCAACTATCAACTATCAACTATCAACTAACAACTATTTATCCTTATTTAAATCAACATGTTTGATATAGTTAGTAAAAATTATTACGTTTGGACAAAATATATTTTGTGTTCATGAACAGCATGCAAGCCAATCTCTCCTTTTCCGATTTTAAAACCATCGTTTTAGAAGATTATAAAATAGCAATTACAAGTCGTTTAACTAGTTTACTTGGTCGCAAGGAAGTATTAACAGGCAAGGCCAAGTTTGGTATTTTTGGCGATGGAAAAGAGTTGCCACAAATTGCCATGGCAAAAGCATTTAAAAATGGCGATTTTAGAAGTGGTTATTACCGAGATCAAACTTTTATGATGGCCGCAGGATTACTTTCTGTTCAGGAATTTTTTGCTCAGCTTTATGCCCATACCGATGTAAATGCAGAGCCAGCAAGTGCTGGTAGAATGATGAATGGCCATTACGGTACAAGAAGCATTAACGAAGATGGAAGTTGGAAAGATTTAAAAAATTCAAAAAATTCATCAAGCGATATTTCACCAACTGCCGCCCAAATGTTGCGTTTGGTTGGATTGGCACAAGCCAGCAAATACTACAGGGCAAATGCGCAAGCCATTGGTCAAAATAATTTTAGTAATAATGGAAATGAAATAGCTTGGGGAACCATTGGAAATGCAAGCAGTAGTGAAGGACATTTTTTTGAAGCCATTAACGCTGCTGGTGTTTTACAAATTCCTATGATTGTTTCTGTTTGGGACGATGCTTTTGGAATTTCTGTTCCTGCCAAATACCAAACTACCAAAGAAAATATCAGTGAAATATTGAAAGGATTTCAGCGCGATGAAAAAAATAATGGCTATGAAATTTATACAGTAAAAGGTTGGGATTATGTTTCGCTTTGTAGTGCTTATGAAAAAGCAGCAAATATTTCAAGACAAGAACATGTTCCCTGTTTAATTCATGTAACCGAGCTTACACAGCCGCAAGGACACAGTACTAGCGGTTCGCATGAGCGTTATAAATCAAAGGAAAGATTAGATTGGGAAACCGAATTTGATTGTAATTTACAGTTTAAAAAGTGGATTTTAGAAAATGGAATTGCTACAAACGATGAATTAAACACCATTGATAATGAAGCGCAAATTCATGTAAATGTGAGTAAAAAAGCTGCTTGGGAAGCTTATTTAACGCCAATAAAAAATGATGTTACTGAGGCATGTGATTTGTTAAATGACTTGGCCAATGCTTTGCAAGCAACCGAAATTACAAATATAAAAACCGACCTTCAAAATATCAATGAACCAATAAGAAAAGACATTGCCATAGCAATCAATCAATCATTGCGTTTAAGCTACAAAAACCAATGCATGGAACGGGAGCGATTGATCAATTATAAAAATCAATTTTTGAAAATCAATGAAGAACGTTTTAATTCTCATTTGCATAGCCAATCAAAAGAAAATGCATTATTGGTAAACGAAATTGCACCTGCTTATTCCAATGAATCTAATTTGGTAGATGGACGAGAAATTATGGTTGCATGTTTTGATCATTTATTATCAACTGATCCTAGAGTTTTAGCATTTGGCGAAGATTTAGGAAAAATAGGAGATGTAAACCAAGGTTTTGCTGGACTACAAGAAAAGTATGGCGAAAGCCGTGTAAGCGATACTGGAATAAGGGAATTAACTATAATAGGGCAAGGTATTGGAAATGCATTACGCGGACTAAAACCCATTGCAGAAATTCAATATTTGGATTATTTGCTTTATGCTTTACAACCATTAAGCGATGATTTGGCAACGCTGCAATACAGAACTAAAGGTGGACAAAAAGCACCTTTAATAGT